>NZ_JBEXGN010000013.1:0-210081 GCF_040607345.1 Streptomyces sp. NPDC005302 | reverse complement strand
GCGCCCACGCAAACACTCAGGCAGCAGCGGCCGGACGAACTCCCACTCCTCATCGGACAGTTCATGGCGACGTATCACCCAACCATGATCCACCAATCAAGATCTTTTGAAGACACGACCTAGGGCGGTTCCTCGAGCGAGCGGTGGCTGAGGAGGTCGCCGGGCTGGCAGTCCAGTACCTCGCAGAGCCGGGTCAGGGTGGTGAAGCGTATGGCGCGTGCCCGGCCGTTCTTGAGGATGGACAGGTTGACATGAGTGACGCCGACGCGATCGGCGAGCTCGGCCAAGGTCATCCCTCGTTCTTCGAGCAGGCGGTCGAGATGGACCTCGATCGCGTGCTCTTCCTTGTCCTCGGACATCAGACCGTTCCGTCGAGCTCTTCGCGCATGGTGATGCCGATGCGCATGACACGGGCGAAGGACAGGACGCCGAGGCCGGTGAGGAGCGCCATGTAGGGCGCGTTCCATATCAGCAGGCCGGTCAGGGCGCCTGCATCGTCGCTTCGGCTCAGGGATCCGACGAGAGCCTGCTCCGCGACGGACGTCGCCACCGCGCTGAGCACGCTGCCGGCCAGCAGCCACCAGCCGAGCATGCGCAGGCGGTACGCGGTTCGCGCGGTGAAGAGGCCCTCGCCCTGCGCCCCGCGGATCAACCAGAGGGCCAGCAGAAGTGCCCCGAAGGTGAAGAGGGCTGAAGGGATCTGTTTGGCAGTGTTGAGCAGAATCTGGGGCGTGGTGGGGTCGTCGGTGCAGTAGTTCGGATGGGCATCCAAGTCGACCGTCGCGCCTGGTGCGGCCTGCAATTCCTGAGGCGGCACCTCGCCGCCACCCACCGTCGTGGACGTGTCCGTGGCGCAGACGTTCTTGTCGCCGATGCCGAGAACGCGGAAGTGCACGCCGTCCAGAGTCATCGCGCCGAGTACGCCTGCGGCCAACAGAACGGCGATCACCGTGATGATGGCCTTGATCGCGGTCGAGATCGGCTCCAGTGGATTACTTACCTTCGCCATGACAGCCCCCGTATCGATTATCGATGTTATCGAAAAACGATACATAGAACTGGCGGGGCTGCGCAAGATCCCCTGATGCGGGCCAAGTTCGCTCGATCCACGTCGCGGTCGTCCTCAATGCCGAGGGCGAGTGCGTGCGGTGCCCCGGAGTCGGGGCTTCGCGCAGGCCGCGGAACGCGACAGTGAGCTGTTTCCGCCTGTCGGACGGAGGACTTCTACGTTGCAGGAGTGGAGAGTTCGAGCCCGGCGGCGACCGCGACCTCGCGATAGGCGACGGCCAGGTCCGCGAGTGAGGAGTGGGCGTTGAGGCCGCTCGGGTTGGGCACGACCCACAGCTGTGCTCCGGCGAATTCACCCGGCTGCCGTCCGACGCGGGCCTTGGGCATCGCGAACGCGATGCGGAAGGCGGTGATCCCGAGCACGGCGACCACGTGTGGCTCGACGCGCCTGACTGTCTCGACCAGGGACTCCGCTCCCTCCACCAGTTCAGCCGGCGCCAGTTCGTCCGCCCGCGCGGTTGCCTTGGGGACAAGCGCGGTGATCCCGACGCCCCGCTCGGTGAGGTACTCCTGATCCCCTGGCGCGAAACCGGAGGAGGCGTCGATCAGGCGGTCGGTGATGCCCGCCCTGTACAAGGCCGGGTAGAAGCGGTTGGTGCGCCCGGGGAAGTGTGCCTGCCAGGCCACGGCCGACAGCCCGGGGTTGACTCCCACGAACAGCAGCCGCGTACGCGGGCCGAGGAGGTCGGGCAAGGACCCGCCCCGGAACCGCTCGAGTTCGGCGCGGCTGAAGCCCATCAGCTCCACCTCCCCGTCACCCGGTGGGTCGAGCCGCGGAGTCCGCCGACGTCACCACGCTTCATTCCTGCACCCTTTCCCTCGCGCACCGGCGGTCGGAAGTCCGCGAGGTCATGTGATCCCGTATGTGCCGCGACGCCTACCGAGACTGTGCTCGAAGAGCATCCCGCAGGCCACGCCGACACGCGCGAAGCCGTACGCCGGCCCAGGCGTGGCCGAGGGCGCGTGTCTCCTCGGCGCAGGGCCCCTTCGGCGGTCTCAGCCGAGCTCCTCGGCGAGTCCGACGACGATGTCCTCGGGCCCGCGGACGTAGCAGAGCCGGTAGACGTTCTCGTACCGCACGATCTCGCCGACGAGTTCAGCGCCGTGGGCCCGCACGCGGGCGACGACGTCCTCGATGTCGTCGACGGCGAACATCATGCGACGAAGGCCGAGCGTGTTCGCCGGCGCGCCCTTCGGCTCAGGAGTGATGGCCTTCGGCCTGTGGAACTTCGCCAGCTCCACTCGCCCGTGGCCGTTCGGGACCCGCAGCATGGCGATGTCCTGGCGGACGTCGTCGAGCCCGATGACGCGCTCCGCTCCTCGCCATTCGAGTGGCCCCTTGCCCTCGAGTTCCATGCCGAGTTCGACGAAGAACGCGATGACGGCGTCTAGGTCTTCGACGACGATGAGGACGTTGTCCATCCGCTGGATCGTCATGCTGGGCCTCCTTCGAGCGGCACGGCCACCGTAGCCGTCTTCGCCGCCGAGGCAGGCAGTTGTACGGTGTCGGCGATTCCGATACCGCGACGCGCCGCATCGAGGGCGAGGAGTCCTGACTCGACCGCCCCTTCGGCCGCCCCCTCGGCCGCCCCTCCGGCCGAGCCGGTGGAGTGCGCCGCGTTACAACGACAGGGCGGGCCGCTGATAGACGGCGTCGAGCGCGAGCTGGGCTCCTCCGTGCGCTGCTGCCGTGAACCCCAGGGTGGACAGGCGTACTTCGCAGCCACCCGCCTGTGGTGCCATCACCCGGCTTTGGACCGTCTCGCGGACCCGGTCCAGGAACAGGTCACCGATGTGCGTGAAGTAGCCGCCCAGGATCACGAGTCGTGGATTGAGGACATCGGCGAGCAGTGCCAGGCCGAGGCCGAGGTCGTGCGCCACGCGGTCCAGGGCGCTCAGGGTGCGCGGATCGCCGGCCTCGGCGCGGCGGCGCACATCGCCCAGTCGGCCGGCGAGTTCGACGTCCGGATCATGGATCGGGTCGTTGCCGGGTGCGGCGAGCCGAAGGATGGCGTCCAGGCCGACCATGGTCTGCCAGCAGCCGTAGCGGCCGCAGACGCAGGGGTTGCGCTGCGGGTCGAGAGGCATGTGGCCCACCTCGCCGGCGAACCCGGACGCGCCGCGCAGCAGTCGGCCGTCGTTGACGATGCCGGCCCCGATACCGCGTTCCCCGGTGATGCACAGCATGTCGTGCACCCCCGAGCCGCGGACCTGCGCGTACTCGGCGAGGGCGGCCAGTTTGGCGTCGTTGTCCACGGCGATCGGCGGGACCGGCCCCGGGACGGCCTGCTTGAGGCGGGTCCGCAACGCGTCGGCGACGGCGACGTCGCGCCAGCCGATCCCGGGGGCGTACGTGACCGTGGCCGACGCCATGTCGATGACGCCGGGCAGGGCGAGGGTGAGCCCGACCGGGCGCCTGCCCTCGCGGTCGAGGGCGGCGAGGCATCGGGTGACATGACGGGACGTCACATCCAGCGTCGCGTCCGGGCCTTCGTCGCTCACCGCGAGTGAAACCCGGTCCTCATGGACCTGTGTGCCGTCGAGTGCCAGGGCGAGGACGTGGATGTAGCTGGTGCTGATCTCCACGCCGACGCCGCAGATGTCGCCACCGTCGAGGTGCACCAGTGTGCCGGGGCGGCCCACGGCCCCTTCCCGTTGAGCGGGACCTTCGCGGACCAGGCGCAGGGCGACGAGTTCGGCGACGAGACTGGTGACCGTCGGTTTGGGCAGGCCCGTGTCCGTGGCGATCTGCGCGCGGGAGCGTGGGCCGCTGTCGCGCAACAAGCTCATCACGGCCGCGAGATTCGTGCGGCGGATGGACGCCCGGTCGCGGGGGCCGGGGCCATCGGAGAGCGTGGCGTGCGGTGGCGCCGTAACGAGTTCGGTCACTTGCTGCTCACCGATGTCCCTTCAGGGCCCGCGAGCGGTGCGCGGGCCGTCGTCCCCATGATGACAAGTACTGTGCCCGACTGCTGGGTTGAGGGAGAGTGCCCCGCGTTCCCGGTCCGACGGAGTCCTTGACAGCTCCTGCATTAGTTCGGATTCTAGTCGAACTAAATCATCCGGTACCACGATCGCCCCACGAAACCCCCAGGGTCCGACGGCCTCGGCGTGTTGTGAAACGCCCGGCTCCGGACATCTCGCCAATCCTGAACAGGCCGCCGACCACGGTGTGTTCAGGCATGAGAGGAGCAGTTGTGCCAGCTCGTCCAGGAACGAAGTCGGCCTGCGCGCTGGCCGCCGCAGGTGCGATGCTGCTCGGCGGCCTCACCGCCCGGCCGGCGTCCGCCGAACCCCCCACCTACACGGTCTCCGTCGGGGCGAAGGGTTCGTGGACCCACCCCGACGACAGCCCGGCGGCGACCTACATCGACAAGGACGGCTCGTTCCACTATCAGTCGGCACACGCCTTGTACGGCGCGGACGACCCCCGCGAGTGGACGTTCTACTCCGGCGCGAACTTCGACGCGGCCACCCGGGACGCCGGGCTGAGCGACGCCGTGAACCCGGCCGACCCGAAGGATCGCAACGGCGACACCACCTGGCGGTGCAACAACAGTCCCACCGGCCGGGAGGCCACCTACGCCCCGGACACGTCGAGCTACGCACAGAAGAACTACTGCGACCTGATGGGCGTGTGGGTCGACCCCGACAGTGGTGACTGGTACGGCCTCGTCCACAACGAGTTCACCCCGAGCCCCTTCGGCGACGGCCTGCACTACGACGCCATCGACTACACCGTCTCCAAGGACCAGGGCCGGACGTGGCACATCAAGAACCACGTGCTCACCTCGCCGTACAGCACCAAGAGAGGTGACGACGGGGCGTTCCCGCACGAGACCTACGACTACGGCGACGGCGACCCGCGTCTGTTCGTGGACACCGCCTCCGGCTACTTCTACGTCTACTACAACTCCCGCGCTATACCGAAGGGCGGCGTCCCCGGAGGCTGGACCGACGGCAGTCGCGCCCATGTGGCCCGCGCCCCGATGTCCGCGAAGATGGCGCCCGGTTCGTGGAAGAAGTGGTACGACGGCGCCTGGTCGCAGCCCGGACTCGGCGGCCTGGAGAGCAACATGGAGCCCGTCGACTCCGGGCACCCCACCGGATACACGGCCGTGGCGCACGACTACGACCCCGACAACGCCGGGAGCGTCGCCGAACAGCAGAAGGCCGGCACACTGCCCGCCAAATCGGACCTGTTGACGATGAACATCGCCTATGACGCCCATCTGGGCCTGTACATCGGGCAGCCCGAGGCCGTCGTGCAGGACTCCTCCGAACCGCAGCGCTTCTACGCGACCGACAACCTCGCCACCCAGAAGTGGCGTCTGCTCGGCGACACCGGCGGCTACAGGACAGGCTCCTGGTACCGCTGGATGCTCGACTCGGTGAACCGGACCGGCTCGACCATCGTCGGCAAGAAGTTCCGCAGCTACTGCTCGTTCCAGTGCTCCGACGGCACCGACGGTGAGTACTACGAGACCGTCATCGACACCAGCGCCCCCGCCGCCCCCGTCACCACGGGGAAGACCTACACCATCGCGAGCGGTACCGGCCGCCTCCTCACCCAGGTTCGCGGTGGCTCGGCCACCACCTCCCTTGCCGCGGGCGGCAGTTCGGCGCTGAGCCGGTGGAAGTTCACCTCCGGCGGCGACGGCTCGTACCGTATCGCCAACACCTCCACCGGCAGGCTCCTCGGCGTCGACGCCACGAGCGACGCAGGGCGTGCCTGGGGGGCCAAGCCCAGCGTGAGCGCCGCGCCGGCCGGCGGCCCCACCGTCGGGCAGCAGTGGTTCGTCGTCCCCTCCACGACCGTTGACGGCACGCCGACCGGAACGTACCGCCTGGTCAACCGCTACAGCGGACTCGTCATAGGACTGTCCGGTAGCCCGGCCCGGTCCGCCGAGACCACCCCGACGCGGGCCTGGACCGACAGCACGGGAGGGACCGTGGGCGACGCCCGCACCGCCGCCGAGCAGACCCTCACCCTCACGGCCGTGCGCTCGACGCACGGGCACTGATCCCATCTTCACGGCACCCGGGCGCGCAACCCGACGGGGAGGCGCACCCGGGTGCCGCCGGCACCTGGACACCCACCATGCTCGTGCGGGGCGGCCATCCAAACATCCGGTCGCGAAAAGGGTTTCACGGCCGACTCCCGGTCCAGGCATGATGCGTCCGTGCTTGAGAAGAGCGACCCTCGGGGGCAGGGACGGTACGCGCTGACGGACACGGCCGGCGGCCCTGCCTGGGGCGTCTGCGCCGACGTGGAGGGACTGTTCCGGGAACCGCCCCGGGAGACGTACGAACTGTCCGGCTGGATCCCGGACTTGCCCGGCGTACACGGCTGGGTCGGCGAGCGCGTGTGGCTGGTACCTGAGGGCGGGACGCTGGATGCCTGGCTGTTGGAAGACGTGGAGAGCCTGGGGCGTCACGCGGGAACCGGCAATCTCGTGCTCACCGGCCTGGACGAGTACCTCGGCCCGCCCGAGGGCCACCGGGGTCCGGTCACACTGCACAACGAGTACCGCCGGCTGGGAACTTGCGGAGAGTTCACCCGCATTCTGCCGCCCGAGCGAGCAACGCCCCCGCTGGTCCTACGAGGACTCACGCCGAGCGACCGGCTGATAGAGGCACTGGCAGTGGGCACCCGCCGGTCGCTGGACCTGGGGGTGGCCGAACTCGAGATACGGGACGATCGGGGCGGGCCACTCACCGAGCGGCCGCTGTGCCCCGAGGTCCGCGCGTGGAGCCCATCCCCGTACGGAACCGACCTGATCGATCTGGAGCTTCGTGGCGAGGTCGGCCCCGTACCGGGATACGCCCGACCCGTCTGGGAGCAGTGGCTCGCCGGCCCGCCGGACGTAGCGGGTGCCTGGACCGGGCTCGACACCCGGCAGCGAGGTGCCTGGCTCGACCTCGTGCGCGAGCGGGGCTGCCGGCTCAAGCCTCAGGACCGGGCGGCAGGACACGCGTACGAGCTGGACGGTCGGCACATCACCGATCAAGCAGGCCTCTACCTGGCTCTCGGCGAGGCCGTCAACGGGCCGGGCGGCTACTTCGGGGGCAACCTCGACGCACTGCACGACTGCCTGGGCGGCACCTTCGGTTACACCGCCCCCGCGACCCTCCTCTGGCGGAACCCCGACGTCGCGCGCGAGCATCTGTCACGCGTCCTGACGTCGGAGGGTGAGACCTACGACCTGGTCGAGACGTTCGTGGAGGTCCTGGCCGACCGAGGGATGCGCGTCATCCTCTGAGTCCGACGTCGCGGCACCGCAGGTCGGCTCTCAGCGGGCGCCGCGCGGAGAGGGCTCACACGGCGGACGAGGATTTACCCGGTCCGGTGAGCGAGCCCCCTCCGGCGCCCAGCGTGGGGGTTGCGTCAGCGGCGATCGCCGGTGCCGCCGCTTGTGGGAGCGGAGGTCTGACGGTGGCCGCCGGGCCGCGGGGTGCGGTCGGCGTCCTGGATGCTGTCGCGGGCAGCGGCGGCAACCGCCTCGGGGGTGATTCCGAACTCGGAGTACAGGCGCTGGTAGTCGGCGGATGCCCCATAGTGTTCGAGGCTCACGATGCGTCCGGCGTCGCCCACGACGTCGCGCCAGCCCTGGCCCACCGCGGCTTCCACGCTGACCCGGGCCCGTACGGCCGGAGGAAGGACCTCGTCCTGATAGGCCACGGGCTGTGCGGCGAACCACTCCTGACAAGGCATCGACACGACCCGCACCGCCAGGCCGTCGGCCTCCAGCAGTGCGCGGGCCTCCAGCGCGATGTGCACCTCCGACCCGGTGGCGATGAGGATGACATCGGGCCGCGAGCCGCCGTCGGCCGCGTCGGCGAGTACGTACGCGCCGAGGGCGGCTTCACCCGCGGCCGCGTACGTGTCACTGTCGCGGTCCAGCACGGGAACGTTCTGCCGGGTCAGGACCAGCGCGGCGGGTCGGTCCTTGTGTTCGAGGATGGCCGCCCAGCACGCGGTGGTCTCGTTCGCGTCACCAGGACGCACCACGTCCAGGCCCGGGATGGCGCGGAGCGCGGCGAGGTGCTCGACGGGCTGGTGCGTGGGCCCGTCCTCACCGAGGCCGATGGAGTCGTGCGTCCACACGTAGGTGACGGGGAGCTTCATCAGAGCGGCCAGCCGGACCGCGGGGCGCATGTAGTCGGAGAAGGTCAGGAAGGTGCCGCCGTAGGGGCGGGTGAGGCTCTGCAGGGCGATGCCGTTGAGGATCGCCCCCATGGCGTGTTCCCGGATACCGAAGTGCAGAGTGCGCCCGTAGGGGCCGCCCTTGTAGTCCTTGGTCTGCCGGTCGGCAGGGACGAAGGACGGCTCCCCCTTCATGGTGGTGTTGTTGCTGCCGGCCAAGTCGGCCGAACCGCCCCACAGTTCGGGCAGCCGGGGTGCCAGCGCGCTGAGCACCTCACCGGAGGCGGCTCGGGTGGCCAGGCCCTTCTCGTCGGCCGGGAAGACGGGCAGGACATCGGTCCAGCCGTCGGGCAGACGCTGCGCCCGCAGACGCTCCAGCAGCTTCGCGCGGTCGGGATGCGCCGCCTGCCAGGCCGCGAACCGCTCGTCCCACTCGGCGCGCGTCCGCGAGGCCCGCTCGGAGACCCGACGGGTCCGCTCCAGAACGTCCGGCTCGACAGTGAAATCCTCGTCGGGATCGAAGCCGAGCACGTTCTTCGTCGCGGCGACCTCTTCGTCGCCCAGCGCGGAGCCGTGAGCCTTGCCGGTGTTCTGCTTCGTGGGCGCGGGCCAGCCGATCAGCGTGCGCAGCATGATCAGCGAGGGACGGTCGCTCTCCTCCCGCGCGGCGTGCACGGCGGCCAGGAGCGCGTCGACGTCCTCGACGTACTCGCCCGTGACCGTCCAGTCGACGGTCTGCACGTGCCAGCCGTAGGCGGCGTAGCGGGCCGGGACGTCCTCGCTGAAGGCGATGTCCGTGTCGTCCTCGATCGAGATGTGGTTCGAGTCGTAGAACACGGTGAGGTTGCCGAGCCGTTGGTGTCCCGCCAGCGAGGAGGCCTCGCTCGTGACCCCCTCCATCATGTCGCCGTCGGAAGCGACGACGAAGACGTGGTGGTCGAAGGGGCTCGTGCCCGGCTCCGCGTCCGGGTCCAGCAGGCCGCGTTCGCGGCGCGCTCCCATCGCCATACCCACGGCGCTTGCCAGACCCTGTCCCAGCGGCCCGGTGGTGATCTCCACTCCGCGGGTGTGCCGGTACTCGGGATGTCCGGGAGTGGCCGAGTCCCAGGTCCGGTACGCCTCCAGGTCGGACAGCTCCAGCCCGTAACCGGCCAGGTAGAGCTGGATGTAGAGGGTCAGACTGGAGTGCCCGCAGGAAAGGACGAAGCGGTCCCGCCCGAGCCACTGGTCGTCGCCCGGGTCGTGGCGCATGACGTTCTGGAACAGCAGGTACGCCAGAGGGGCCAGGCTCATGGCCGTTCCGGGGTGGCCGTTGCCGACCTTCTGCACCGCGTCGGCTGCCAGGAGCCGCACGGTGTCCACCGCCCGTACGTCGACGTCGTCCCATCCCGCACGCTCGGCCACCGGACTCGCCACGGACCTGGCGCGCCGATTCGTCGTGCCGGACTGCTCGCTTGCCATGCTGTTGCTCCTTCATCGTCGGTACGGACGGACCCCGCGGGCTGATCCGTAGAGGGATGCCCGCCGGGTGCCCGTGTCGCTCACAATGCACTCGCCTGGTGGCGGCGGTCTCACGCCTCCGTCGGCGGTCCGAGTACCCACATCAGCGGCGATGCTCGCGCTCGGCCCCCGCGGGCTTGCCCGTTCTGCGCCGCGCACCGGCCGGCGCCGAGCGGGGGCGCGAACGGCGGCACCGAGCGGCACCGATTCCGTGGCCGGTAAGGGGTCGCCGGTCCGCGACGCGTCCGCCGATGCGCCTCCGTCGAGGGTGGCACCGCTTCGGGGCCGTGTCGCGGATGCATACTATGTCTCGTTTTGTGCCATCCATCGACGAAAGGCGCGCTATGCAGATCGCAGTCATCGGCGGAACCGGGCTGATCGGCTCGCAGGTCGTCACGAAGCTCAAGGCCGCCGGACACGAGGCGGTACCGCACTCGAAGTCCACCGGCATCGACGTGATCAGCGGTCAAGGTCTCGATCAGGCGGTCGCGGGAGCCGACGCCGTCGTCAACCTGACCAACTCGCCGACGTTCGACGAGGCCTCACCGGCCTTCTTCCAGACCTCGATGGACAACCTCCTGACAGCGTCCCAGAAGGGCGGCGCCCGCCACTTCGTGATCCTCTCGATCGTCGGTGTGGACCACGTGCCGCAACTGGACTACTACCGTGCCAAGGTCCTCCAGGAGGAGATCCTCGAGGCCGGACCGATTCCCTACTCGATCGTCCGGGCCACGCAGTTCATGGAGTTCATGGACGCCGTCCTGTCCTGGACCGCCGACAACGACACCGTCCGCCTCCCCGCCACGCCCATCCAGCCGATCGCCGCCAAGGACGTGGCCGACGCCGTGGCCGAGGTGGCCGTGGGCACGCCGCTGAACGCCATCCGCAACATCGGCGGCCCCGAGGTGTTCGGCCTGGACGAGCTGGGCCGGATCACCCTGTCCCACCGGGGCGACCCGAGGACCGTCGTCACCGATCCCACCGCCGGCATGTTCGCGGCCGTCGAGGGCGACGTCCTCACCGACAGGAACGCTCACCTGGCTGCCACCCGCTACACCGACTGGCTCTCCTGACGCAGCTCACGGTCCGTCCGCCGATCCCGCTGTCGTGCCACGCGGTGCGGGACGTCGATGGGCGGCACCCACTGAACGAGGCGGGACTCGGCTCGCCCGCGCTGAAAGGCTGGTGCCATGGACTACCGACATGCCGACACGGCAGATGCCCCGGCCATGGCTGACCTCTTCGCGGCCAATCACTACGACGCGCTCACGGAGCGGGAGCGGGCCCGACAGGGCTTCGTCCAGGGCGGCCTGGATGCCGAAACGCTGAGCTCGATGGCCGAGGACCGGAGCTTTCTCGTCGCGGACGACGACGGTCGCCTGGCCGGCCTGCTCGGTCTGGTCTCCCCGCAGAACATGACGAGTCCACCGCCACCGGCCAAGGCGGTTCTGGACGCACAGGAATCGCTCCGGTGGCAGGGGCGGCCCCTCCGCGCCACGCCGTGGCTCTTCTACGGGCCCGTGGTGGTCGCCGCCGCCTACCGCGGGAAGGGAGTGGCCCGCGGGTTGTTCACGGCGGCTCTCCACGCGGCATCGGGTCGGGCCGACGTGATGGTCGCCTTCATCGAACTGGCCAACCAGCCGTCATGGAGAGTGCACGTCGACGGCTTCGGAATGACCCCGATGGGAGAGTTCACGATCGGCGATCGCGCCTACGGTGTCGTCGGCGCATCCATCGGGCAGTCGGGAGCCTCTGGCGCCTGAGGCGGTCCGTCGTCCCGCTTCGGCCGCGGTGGGGTGCGTCGTCGACTCGGAGTCGTGGAGTGAGGGAGCGTGGGGGACCGGGTGAGCGGGGGAGTCGTCCCGAGGCGGGGTGTCGACCCCGCCCGGTTCAACCCCAGAACCGCCCGGACGGGGCAAGTGCCTCGCACGCGCGGCGCATTGCCTCCTCAGCCGTCAGCAGGGCGCCCCTCTCATACGCCTTCGTGAACGCGGAAGTACCCAGGTCTGTCCGCGCCGCAGCGGTGATGCGGTCGACGTCACCGCGTTCGGCCGGCGGCAAGGGAGCCCCGGCCTGCGAGCGGGCGGCCGCCGCCGCGCCCAGGAGCTCTGCCGCGCAGGCGGCGTTGCGTTCCTGTCCGGGCAGAGCCGCCGCACCGGCG
Source organism: Streptomyces sp. NPDC005302 (assembly GCF_040607345.1). Classification (NCBI taxonomy): domain Bacteria; kingdom Bacillati; phylum Actinomycetota; class Actinomycetes; order Kitasatosporales; family Streptomycetaceae; genus Streptomyces; species Streptomyces sp. NPDC005302. The sequence goes on along the minus strand of NZ_JBEXGN010000013.1, from coordinate 198,205 downwards.
AGACCCTCCAGGGAGAGTGCCAGGGCGCGGGGTTCGGCGAGGAGGCGGGCGATCTCCAGCCCGTCCAGATGGTGTGTCGCCGCCCCTTTCGCGTCGCCGCGGAGTTCGGCGATGAAACCGAGTTCGGCGAGGAGCAGGTGGTCACCCGCCTGGGACGACACGTCGGCGTAGCCGTCGCGGATCCGCAGCAGGTGCGTCTCGGCCTCGTCGAGGTCACCGGAGCGGCGGGCGCCGAGGGCGAGGCCCATCCCCGAGTGGATCTCACCGTATTTGTAGCCCTGCTCGGCCGCGATCCGACGGGCCTGCTCGTGCAGGTCACGGGCGCGGTCCCAGTCGCGGGCGAGCAACGCGAGGCGCCCGAGACCGGAGAGTCGCGCCGATACCTCCGCTTCCAGACCCAACTCCCGTGCCATCCACAGACCTTCGTACTGGCGGCGCTCCGCGTCGGCGTACGCGCCCTTGATCTCGGCCAGCGCGGCGAGCGGCGACACCGTCTGCAACTCGCCCCAGCAGTCGCCCAGTTCGCGGAAGAGTTCGGCGCTTCGCAGTCCATCACGGCCCAGTCCCGCGAGATCACCGCGGACCAGTGCGAGGGTCGCGCGCAGGCCCAGCGCCGCGGCGATGCCCCAGGGGTCCCCGGCGGTGCTGGACAGCGTGAGGGCCCGGGTGTTCAGCTCATCGCCCTCGGCCGCGTCACCCGCGCTGAACAGCCCGTACGCGCAGAGCCAGAGCGCGCGGGCGCGCCGGACGCGGTCGGGGATCGCCTCGGCCGTGGCGGCGAGGTCGTTCTGGGCGTCGAGGCCGCCCTCCGTGGAGGCGCACCTGCTCGCCGACGCGGCGGCTACCGCTGTGGGGTCTCCAGTGAGCAGGGCGAACGCGGCGTGCAGCAGCGTCAGTTCGGCCGGAACGGAGGCGTCGGACAGTGCGGCCAGCACCGAACCGAGGCTGCGGCGCCCCTCGTTGAGACGGCCACGCAACAGCCACCACCAGGCCAGGGCGGTGGTCAGCCGGACCGCTTCCTCCGGGTCCCCCGTGCCCGCGCGGCGCAACGCTTCGTCGAGCGCGGTGCGCAGGTTGCCGGCCTCGGCGTCCAGCCGGGCCAGCCAGATCTGCTGGGCGGCGCCTCGCAGGTGCGGCTCGGCGTGTTCGGAGAGGGCCCGGTAGTGACGCAGCTGACGGTCCCGTACGGCCGTGAAGTCCTCCATCTCGTGGAGCTGTTCGGTCGCGTAGGCGGCGACGGACTCCAGCAGGCGGTAGCGGGGGCCGGCGGGCCCGTCCACCACGACGACCAGGGACCGGTCGACCAGCCGGGTGACGAGGTCGAGCACCTCGTCCCGAGCGACGCCGTCACCCGCGCAGACCGCTTCGGCGGCGTCCAGGTCGCAGCCGTCGCTGTGCGCGCCGAGGCGTCGCAGGACGATGCGTTCGGGCGCGCTGAGCAGCTCCCAGCTCCAGTCGATGACCGCGCGCAGGGTCTGCTGGCGGGCCGGCGCGCCGCGCTGCCCGAAGGTCAGCACCCGGAAGCGGTCGTTGAGCCGGGCGGCCAGCCCCTTCACCCCGAGGGCCCGTACGCGGGTGGCGGCGAGCTCCAGGGCGAGCGGGATGCCGTCGAGGCGGCCGCAGATCTCGGCGACCGCCTGTCGTTCGCTCTCGTCCGGGGCGTGCGGGTCGCGCGGGAACCCGGGCGTCGCGGCGGCCGCACGCTCCATGAACATGCGGACGGCGTCGACCGACGGCAGGGGCTCGACGAGGAACACCGCCTCGCCCGCCAGGCCGAGCGGCTGCTGCCCGGTGGCCAGGACGCGCAGACCGGGGGCTGTGCTGAGAAGAAGTTCGGTGAGCTCGGCGGCCGCGTCGATGACGTGCTCGCAGTTGTCGAGGACGAGCAGGGTGCGCCGGTCGCGCAGGGCGGCGGCGAGCCGGTGCGGCAGGGAGGCGGCCGAGGTGCCGGTGCCCGGCAGCGAGCGAGGGGTGTCGTCCCGGATGCCGAGGGTGGCGGCGAGTACCTGGGCCAGATCCGCCGCGGTGCCGGCGCGGAGGCCGGAGAACTCCACGAGCCATACCCCGTCGGCCGGTTCACCCGCATCGGTGCTCTCCCGCTCGGCGGTGGCCGCCGCCACGGCCAGCCGGGTCTTGCCGACGCCGCCGGGGCCGGTGAGGGTCACCAGACGCCTCTCCGCGAGGAGCCCGGACAACTGGGTGAGGGCCTGGTGGCGGCCGATCAGGGGAGTGAGGGGGACGGGAAGATTGGAAGGGGAGCCCGAACCGGGAGCATGTGCGGCGGCGACGGTGCTCTTTCCGGGTGGCGTGGCCGCGGTGCTCGTCGCGCCGACGCCCCTCTCGGGTGCGTGGCCCGGCGGGTCCCTCCGGGAGGTCCCCGCGCTCAGCGCGGGATCCTGCCGGAGCAACGCCCCGTGCAGGGCGGCCAGTTCGGGGCTCGGGTCGACCCCAAGCTCCTTGACGAGGCGGCACCTGAGGTCGTCGTACGACGCGAGCGCCTCGTTCTGCCGACCCGCCGCGTACAGCGCCCTCATCTGGACGGCGCGCAGACGCTCCCGCAGAGGGTGGCGTGCCACGAGGTCGGCCAGCTCCCCGGCGAGTAGCGCGTGGTCCCGCGCCTCCAGACGCGCCTCCGCCTGATCCTCCAGTACGGACAGCCGCTGCTCCGCCAGGCGTTGCGAGGCCCCCTGCACGAACCCGTCGTCCGCGAAGTCCGCGTACGCCGGCCCTCGCCACAGATCCAGCGCCTCGGTGAGCAGGGCGGCCCGGGTGCGCGGGTCCTGGACGGGGCGGGCGTCGGTCACCAGGGCGCGGAACCGAACGGCGTCCACCTCGTCGGCGCCGTCGAGCCGCAGCCCGTAGCCCGGTGGCTGTCGCACCACGCGGTCCCGGCCGACGACCCGGCGCAGCTGGGAGATCTTGGCCTGGAGGGCCGCGCGGGGATTGCCCGGAGGCGTGTCGCCCCACAGGTCCTCGATGAGCCGGTCGGCGGACACGGGCCCTTCGTCGTTCGCGAGAAGGTCCGCCAGCAGGGCCCGGACCTTGGCCTCGGGGACCTTGACCTCCCGGCCCTCGCCATCCCACACCATCAGTGGCCCGAGCACCCCAAACCGCATGGTCACCACCGTACATGGCCGGTGAACCGGCATCGGCAGGCTCTCGACGGCACCGGCCGCACCGTCCTTCAGGGGGGTCCGGGGACCCGAAGGATTCCCGAAGGTTCCCCGAAGCACCCGGGCGCAGAGTCGTCCTCGGGGAGGCACCACGCACCGGCGAGGAACGGGCACCCCGGAGGGAGCGGTACTCATGACCAGGTACGCGGGTAGGAAGGCGCTCGTCGTCGGCGAGGTCACCGGCATCGGCCTGGCCATCGCGAAGCGTCTCGTGGAGGGCGGGGCCACGGTCGTGCTGACCGTGCGCACCGCGACCGAACGAGCCCACGCGGTCGCCGAACTGGGCTCCGCCGCCCGCGTCGTCACCCCGTCCACCGTCGAAGCAGCCCTCGTGGCACAGGACGGCACCGGCCGCGAAGCCACCGCGGAAGGCAGCCTCGATCTCCTGTTCTCCGACGCCGTGGCCACCGCGCGGCCCCTGCTGCCCCATCTCAGGGACGGCAGCGCGATCGTGCTGACGTCCCCGACCCCCTGCCCCGACGTCGTACGGGCGCTCGCCGCCGAACTCGTCACCCGGGGCATCCGCGTCAACGCGGTGGCCCCGGGCTGTATCGAGGCGCCGGGCACCGGCGCCGTCCCGCTGCCTCCGCTGGGCCGTCTCGGTGCCGCCGAGGAGGTGGCCCGCGCCGCGCTCTTCCTAGCCACGGAGGCGACGTTCACCACAGGGGTGCGGCTGCCGGTCGACGGCGGCCTCGCCTTCCCGTGAACCGGCCACCGTCGCTTACATCCGCCCTCCTCTCCACCACCGTCCCCGCGCCCCCGACCTCCCACAGCCCCCTTCCGGAAGACCTGGAGCACATCCCATGAGCACCGCACCCGACACGGCGGCCGCCGCTGCGGCATCGGACCCGAGGAGTGAGAGCGAGGAACAGCGGAAGCTGCCGTTGTTCGCCCTGCTCGCCCTCGCCACGGCCGTCTTCATCACCAGCCTGACCGAGACCCTCCCCGCCGGTCTGCTGCCCGCGATGAGCCAGGACCTCGACGTCAGCGAGTCCGCGACCGGCCAGACCGTCACCGTCTACGCGATCGGCACCGCCCTGACCGCGATTCCGCTCACCGCCGCCACCGCGGGCTGGCGGCGCAAGAAGCTGCTGCTCACCGCCATGGGCGGTTTCGCCCTGGCCAACACGGTGACGGCCGTGTCGTCCGTCTACGAACTGACCATGGCGGCGCGGTTCGTCGCCGGTGTCGCCGCCGGTGTCGCCTGGGCCCTGCTCGCCGGATACGCGCGACGCCTGGCCCCCGCCCACCTCCAGGGCAAGGCGATGGCCGTGGCCATGGCCGGTATCCCCGTCGCGCTGGCCCTCGGCGTGCCCGCCGGTACCTTCCTCGGAGACTGGCTCGGCTGGCGCGTGGCGTTCCTCGCGATGACGGCGCTCACACTGCTCCTCCTGGCGTGGATCACCGCGGCCGTCCCGGACTTCCCCGGACAGGAGCGCGGCGAGCGGCCCAAGATGCTGCCCACCCTGCGCATCCCGGGAGTGACACCGGTCCTCTTCGTCACCCTCGTCTTCGTCCTGGCCCACACCATCCTGTACGCCTACATCGCCACCTACCTCGACGACCTGGGTCTGGGCGGCAGCACCGGCCTGGTGCTCCTCGTCTTCGGCGCCGCGTCGCTGGCGAGCATCTGGATCGTCGGCGCCCAGATCAACCGACGGCTGCGCGGCCTCACCCTCGGCGGCGCTCTGCTGGTCGCCCTCGCCGCCGGGCTCCTGGCTGTCCTCTCCGACACCACCGCCCTCGTCTACGTCGCCGCGGTGCTGTGGGGCCTGGGCTGGGGTGGTGTGCCCACGCTGCTCCAGACGGCCGTCGGCGACGCGGGCGGCGAGTCCGCCGACTCGGCCCAGGCGATGCTCGTCACCCTGTGGAACGTGGCGATGGCGGGCGGCGGCATCGTCGGAGGCATCCTGCTCGACGTGGTCGGCAGCGAGTCCTTCCCCTGGACGGTACTGCTGCTCCTGCTGCCGGTGATCGCGGTCGTCCTCTACGCCCGTCAGGCGGGGTTCCCCGCCCGGCGGCCCGTGGCTCCCGCCGAGGAGCCGGTGGCGGAGCCGGCGGCCTGACGCGCAGAGGCACGACGACCGCCTGCCGGAGGCCATCGGCACTCCTGAGGCGGTCGTCGTACAGCCGCGAACACCGGCGCACCGGGGCATCGCACCCTCAGGGTCACCGGGGCAAGGCCGCCGAAATCGGCCTCCGCGTGCGGCACGTGAGGCAAGTTCATGACTTGTTAATATTTCACCTGACATGTCCGTCGCACCGCTTCACCCCTGGTGGAGCCCGTTTCCCGGTTCGCGTGTGCCCCTTGCCAGGGGCCCTTCGAGAGGCGTTTTCGCAGGTCGGCGCGCGACTTCGCAAAGTAGAGGGCGGACCCGGGTAAAGCCTGGCCCGGACGGTACTTTCACCTCGTACGTATGTGCCATGCATCCACTCGGGTGCGGGCGGTGACCGGTATCGAGGGAGGCGTGGCGTCGGATGTCGTCAGGTGAGGTACGCGCGGGGGCGCCGGGCGACGGCGCACGCATGCAGAGGTTCATGGACGAGATCTTCGGGGTGAACCAGCGCTCCGATCAGCGGCGTTGGGCCCAGGCGTACCTATGGGCCCTGATCCACGTGTCCGGCAAGAAGACGCTGCGGCGCATCGCGCGGGCCAGCCCCTTACCCACCGCTGCCGCGCGGGGTCTGCACCAGTTCATCAACGCCAGTCCGTGGAACTGGGTTCCGGTACGTCGGCGGCTCGCCCGGCTGGTGGCCGCGCGGACGACTCCGCACGCCTGGACCGTCGCCGAACTCGTCATCCCCAAGCGCGGCGAGCACTCGGCGGGTGTGCACCGCCGCGTCGACGCGGCGACCGGACGCGGTGTCAACTGCCAGCGGGCACTGGGCCTGTTCCTCACCTCGGCTACCCACTCCTACCCGGTGGACTGGAGCCTTGTGCTCGGGGGAGCGTGGGACTCGGACCGCGAGCGCAGGCGCCGTGCGCGGATCCCCGGAGACGAAGCGGGACGCACGGCCGCCGATCACGTCGTCCGGTACGCCGCCGGGATCGCCGAACAGCCTCAACTCCCGCACCTGCCATGGGTACTGGACCTCACCGCGTGCGACGACGCGGCCGGCGTCCTCGCGGGACTCGCCCGGCTGCGGGTCGACGTCGTGTGCGAGGTCTCCGCGGACCAGCAGGTGGTCACCGGACGGCACGCACCCGTGGTGACCACGGTCAGCGCTCTCATGGAGGTGCGGCACGGCCGGCAGACGCATGTGCTTCTGCGGCAGACCCCCGACGGCCCCGTCAGGGCCGTGCCGGTCCACACGCACGCGGAAACGGTGGGGCTGCCAGGACCCGGCGGCACGGAGGAGGCCGGCTCCCGTCCGTACCGCGCCCTGGAACGGCCCGACCCGGAAGGCCGGCGGCCCGCCCGGTACTGGCTCACGACACTCACGGACCGTCGCGTGGAGGAGAACCTCCGCCTGGCCCGGAGCCACGCGGCGGCGCTCTCCGCCGTGACGACGCTCGGGCAGCGGTTCGGAGTCCTCGACTACGAGGGCCGTTCCTTCCCCGGCTGGCACCATCACATGACCATGGCCTCGGCCGCCTACGTCTACCAACGCCTGCCCACCGCCCGTGCCGGACAGGCCGCACCACCCGACCCGCCACGCGCACCGGCCGGCGCACTCGCCGGCGCCTCGAACTGACGTGAAGCCGAGGAACAGGGGTGGGCACGTGCGACAAGTACTCGTGGTGGAGCAGAACGCCGAGAGCGCCGCGACCATGGTGAGCGATCTGCGGCGCCAGGGATTCACGGCCCGTAGCGTCGGCACCGGAGAGCGGGCCCTGCGCGCTTCCGGTGACGCCGATCTGCTGCTTTTCTCCTTGGAGCTGCCCGATATCGACGGGCTGGAATTGTGCAGGGAACTACGGAACAGCGGTGAGACCGCGCTCATAGCCGTCACCGATGCCGACGACGCGCTGGGCCGTGTTCTCGCCCTGAACGCGGGCGCGGACGACTGTGTGGTGAAAACCTGGGGATTCCGTGAGATCGGGGCCCGCATCGAGGCGGTGCTGCGCCGCTCTCAGCCGCGGCAGGTACTTCCCGACGTCATTTCGCTCCGCCATCTGCATATCGATCCCGGACTGCGTGAAGTGCGCCTGCACGACCGGCTCGTCGGGGTCACCTCGAAGGAATTCGAGCTGCTCTACACCCTGGCCGCCACCCCGGAGACGGTCGTGACGCGCAAGGAGCTCATGGCCCGGGTCTGGGGAAGCAACTGGGGGCACACCAGCCGGACGATCGACACGCATGTGAGCAGTCTCCGGGCGAAACTCGGGTCCAGCGGCTGGATCATCACGGTCCGCGGCGTCGGTTACCGCATGGGATACGCCTGGCGCATGGCCGAGGCGTCCGCCGGCTGAGAACGGTCGAGCGAGGGCCCGGGAACGCGTGCGGTGCGTTCCCGGGCCCTCGCCGTCACACCGGGCGGACCGACGTGCGCTCCAGCCTCCGCAGCAATGGGTGGCGTGCCTCCTCGGTGACTCCGGCCACCCGGCGCGCCCACCAGGCCGACGCGAGATTCGAGGTCAGCAGGGTGCGCCCCGGATCCTGTCGCGCCAACTCGTCGAGCGCGGCGAGGGTTCCCATGCCCGTACCCGTGAACAACAAGGCTGTGTCGGGCGGCAGTTCCCGCTCGTGTACGTGCCTCAGGATCGTCCTGGTCGTGACCTCGTACGGGTCGTAGTGCGCACCGCCGTCCGCACCCGGACCCGCCGGAACCAGCACCACCCCGTCGACCGTGAGGCCGGCCCGCTCCCAGAAGGCGCGCGAGGTGTCGGTGAGCCAAGGCTGGTAGGGGGAGACGAGCGTCAGGCGGGTCACTCCGAGCGCCTCGCAGGCTGCCAGGATCGCCTGTGTCGAGGATCGCACCGGAGAGCCGGCGCGCTGGGACAGCTCGTCGCAGAAGGCCCGGTCGCCCTCGGGATCCAGCAGGTAGTGCGAAGCGCTGCACGCCACCACGACGGCGTCCAGGCGCAGTTCGCCGAAGCTGCCGAGCAGGGCCGGGAGAACCTCGTTGTACGTCTCCAGCATGGGCCTGAGCCCGGCTCCCGGCGTCACCGGGAACCGCGAGGTGTACACGTTCATCGCGGTACCGAGCAGGTGGTTGAACTCGGGTTCTGCCGTGGGGTTTTCCGGTGGAACGACGACGCCCAGCCGGGGCAGCGAGATGAGATCCATGACCGCACGGTAGGGCCCGAATGCTGTGAACGGCACTTCCGTGACCGATATTTGGCGGGCAGCCGACACCCGCCCAGCAATCCTTTTCCTTCTTGACACTCCCTGACACTTCACCACACAGGCCTGACGCGGGCGATGTTGCTCTTTCCGGCCCGGCGGCCAAGGATGTTGAACAGCGATCAGTCCGGTGCCCCCGGAATTCCGATGCACAGACCCTTTCGGGAATGCAGACCTTCGGGAACAAGGAGTGAACGAAATGGCAGAAGCAGAGAGCTTCGAGAAACTGGAGAGGCCGCCCCGCATATCCGACGCGACGCTTCGGGACTCCGCGCACATGGCGGGTGTCGAGTTCGGACCCGACGACGCCGCTGCCATCGCCGGTCTGCTGGTGCGTACGGGAGTCGAGCTCGTCGAGGTGGGCATGGTCTCCGGGCCGGACTCCAAGGACGCCGATCTCGTCCTCGCCACCCACGAGGCCGTCGGCCCGGAGCGCAGCATGACGCTCCTCGTCGTCCGCGACCGCCGTCAGGTCGCGCGCGCTCTCGACGAGGCAGAGCGCCTGGGCGTCCGCCACATCATGTACTCCATCCCCACCTCCGAGGAGCACGCGCGGCTGAAGCTCGACTCGGCCAGCCCCAAGTTCCTTCAGACACTCGCGCGTTCGGCGATCACCCAGGCCAAGGAGCGCGGCTTCCACGTCACGTTCAGCGGCGAGGACGGCGCCCGCACCCCCAAGGAGCGGCTCGTCCCCTACGTCGAGGCGGGGTTCGCGGCAGGGGCCGACCGGTTCCGGCTCGCGGAGACCGTCGCCTATCTGTCCCCCTGGCAGATGGAAGGCGTGATCGCGGACATCGTCGCCATCGACGGCTCCGAGATCGAGATCCACTCGCACAACATGCTCGGCATGGCCGTCGCGAACTCCCTCGCCGCAGTCCGGGCCGGCGCCCGGTGGATCTCCGCAACCGTCGGCGGCATCGGTGAGCGGGGTGGCAACGCCCCGCTGGCCGAGCTGCTCACCTCGCTGCGCGTGATCCACGGCGACACCCGCTTCGACCTGAGCCATCTCACCGAACTGTCGAGGATCGCCCTCCGCGGTGCCGGTCTGGGGGACGCCTTCCAGTCCGGGCCGACCACCCCGCACGCCTTCGCCTATGAACTCCCCGGCCAGCTGAACCACCCCGAGGCCTACGAGACGCTGCCCGCCGAACTCGTCGGGAACAGGCGCGAGTTGCGGGTCCGCGGTCGTCTCACCACCGCCCTGGTCGCCTGGGCCCTGACCGACTCGGGCCTGGAGGTCGACATCGACGCCTTCACCCCGTGGCTGGCCCAGCGGCAGGAGCGCCACGGTCGCCCGACGCTCGACCGTGACGCGATCTGCAAGGCCGCGATCGACTTCCGCCCCGCGCACGTCTGAGGCCACCCGCACCTCTGAAGGCCGCTCGCGCTTGAACGCCCGTGCACGCCTGACGCCGTGCACTCCCGATGACGCACGCGCCCGCGGCGCACACCTCCGATCACAGCACCCCACGTCCCGCCCATCCCAACGGAGTTGACTGATGTCCACCGCCACCCTGACCGGTGTATGCCCCGAGTGCGAGACCGACCTGACCGTGCCCCCGGTCACCAAGGGCGAGACCCTCTCCTGCCCCGAGTGCATCCTGACTCTCCGCGTCGAGGCCGTCGAGGACGGTCGTCTGACGCTGGAGATGATCGAGGTGCAGCTCCGCGACTGGGGCCAGTGACATGGGCAGTCAGCGCGCTGTCGCGGTCGTCGCCGACCGGATCGCCTGGGAGGAACGCCTGTTGATCGAGGCGGCCCCGGCCTTCGGACTCCGTCTGGACTGGATCAACGACGAGTCACTCTGCCTCGGCCACCCGGACGCCCCGGCCGTCACGGGCTACGAAACCCTCCTGATCCGCAGTCGCAGCTACACCCGCGGCGGACTGATCGCCACCCTCGCCGAGGCGGCGGGCGTCCCCACACTGAACACGGCCCGGGCCATCCACGCCTGCGAGAACAAGGCCGCCCTGCGCGCCCTGCTGCACACGGCGGGCGTGCCGGTGCCGGACCACCGGCTCGTGCTCTCACGCAAGGACTTCGACAAGGCCCTCGCCGAACTGCCCCTGCCCCTCGTCCTCAAGCCCGTCTTCGGCGGCATGGGCAAGCGGGTCACGCTCATCCGGCATGCCGACACCGCCCACTCCGTCTACGACTACATCGAGGACCTGGCCCACGCCTTCGAGCAGGCCAGTGTGGTCGAGCCGTATCTGGGCGGCAGTTCGGTGCGCTGCTTCGTCGTCGGGCGGGAACTGATCGGCGCCGCGGAGTTCGAGAGCGGCGGCAGCGACTGGCGCAACAACGCCGCTCTCGGCAACAAGAACCGCGCGGTCGCCCACGACCCCGACGTACTCAAGATCATCGACGGAGTGGTGGGTGCGCTCGGACCCGGGATCTACGGGGTCGACCTCTTCAGCACCCCCGACGGCTACGTCGTCAACGAGGTCAACCACGCCCCAGGCTTCCGGGCGGTGGCCTCCGCCACCGGCGCGGACATCCCCTCGGCCATCGGCCGTTACGTGCAGGAGCTGCTCGCATGATCCGTGCAGGAGTCGTCGGTGCCTCCGGGCTCGCCGGCGGCGAACTCATCCGACTCATCACCCAGCACCCCGGCCTGGAGCTGACCTTCCTCGGCGGCTCCTCCAGCATCGGCAGGCGCCCCTCCGAGCTCCACCCCGGTCTGCGCATCAACCAGGGCCTGACCGTCCAGCCCGTCACCGAGGCGATCGCCGACGAGGTCGACGTCCTCTTCCTGGCCACCCCCGCGCCGGTCTCGGCCGAACTGGCCTCCCTGTTCGCCGACCGGATCCCGGCCGTCGTCGACCTCAGCGGTGCCTTTCGCATCCGCACGCCTCACCTGCACGACCGCTGGTACCCGAAGGTCGCGCGACGCACCGACCTGGCCGACCGCTTCGTCTACGGCGTGCCCGAGCTGGTCGGCGACCAGCTGAAGGACGCCGCGCTCATCTCGCTGCCCGGCTGCTACGCCACCGCGATCACCCTGGGGCTGGCCCCGCTCACCCTCGGCCTCGGCCTCGACCTCAAGACGGTCGTGGTGGACGGCAAAAGCGGTTCCAGCGGCGGCGGACTCCAGCTGCGCACCTCCGACCTGCACCCCTTCCGGGCCGGTGCCATCGCCCCGTACTCCCCGACCGGGCACCGGCACGCCGCGGAGGTCGCCGACTTCCTGGAGCGGAGCAAGCCCGGCGCCGTCGGCAACCTGTCCATGTCGGCTTACGGCGTCTCCAACGTCCGTGGTCTGCTGACCTCTTCGTACGTCTTCACCGACGACAAGGTGGACCAGCGGGAGCTGTCGCGGGCATACCTGCGCTTCTACCGGGGGCGTCCGTTCGTGCGGGTGCGGCGGCACGACGAGACGCTGATCCCGGTGCCCGACCCGCAGGTCGTCCTCGGCTCCAACTTCGCCGACGTGACGGTCCTGCACGACGAGGAGGGCGGCCGGATCGTCGTGCTCGCCGCGCTCGACAACCTCGTCAAGGGCGCCGCGGGACAGGCGGTGCAGGCGGTGAACCTGCGGTTCGGCCTGCCGGAGGAGACCGGGCTGACGCAGCAGCCGGTGATGCCGGCATGAGCGCGCAGCATGTCGCCCCCACGGTCGTGAAGCTCGGAGGCAGCTGCCTGGACGACCTCGACGGCAGCTGGTGGGACGACCTGGCGCGGTACGGCCGGAACCGTCCCCTGATCCTCGTGCACGGCTGGTCCAAGCCTCTCAAGCGGCTCAGCGCGCGGTACGGCGAACCGTCGGCGATCCTGCGCGACCGCTACGGCAACCAGAGCCGCTGGACGACGCCCGAGGTCATCGACGACATCAAGGCCGTCAGCGCCGAACTGGCCGCGGACGTGCTGGGGCGGCTCGAGGACCGCGGTGTCACCGCGGAACGGCTGCTCGGCAGCGACGGTCTGGTGAGCGCCGGCGAGGGCGAGCGCTGGTGGTGGCGGGAGAAGCAACTCGTCGAGCTGCACAACCTCGTCGGACCGATCACCGGTGTCGACGTGACCCCGCTGAAGAACCTCCGGCCCGGTCACGCCCACCTCGTCACCCCGCTCGCACGCAACGCGGCGGGCCTGGAGGTCAACACCGACGCCGACCGGGCCGCCGCCGCCATCGCCGGGGCGACCGGTGCCACCGACCTGGTCCTCGTCACCGACGTCGGCCACCTCCTCATCGACGGCGAGCCGGTCCGGCGGATCAGCGGCCGGGACGCCGCCGCCTTCCGCGACAAGGGCGCGAAGGGCGGCATGCGCAAGAAGCTGCGGGCCGCGGGAGAGGCACTGGACCACGGAGTGCAACGGGTCGTCATCGGCAGCGCAGCCGTCACCGAACTGCTGGGCGGCCGCACCGGCACGGTCATCACCGACGCGCGGCACGCCACCCACACCTCAGGAGCGAGCGCATGACGCGGCCCCGTGTACTGGTCGTCAACAACGGAACCCTGTCCCTGAAACAACTCCGCTCCCGGTTCGAGTCGTTGGGATCGGACACGGATGCGTCCGACGCCTTGTCCGTACCCGCCCGCGTGGACGGCCGCTACCAGGCGATCGTGCTGAGCGGCACCAAGGTGCGCGCGTACGACACCGAGTACTACAAGCCGCTGATCGACCTCGTCACCACCACGGACGTGCCGGTCTTCGGCATCTGCGGCGGTATGCAGATCCTCTCCGTCGCGGCCGGCGGCCGCCTGGAGGAAGGGCCGCAACGGGTCGGCGGCTACGAGGCGCAAGTCGACACGCAGGAGCCGCTCTTCACCTACGTGAAGCCGACGGTCACCGTGTTCCACCGGCACACCCTCTACCTCCAGGAAGCCCCGGCGGGCTATCGCACCATCGGCCGTTCCGAGTACGCGCCCGTCGAGTTCCTCCGCTCCGACGACGGCCGTGTCCTCGGCTCCCAGGCCCATCTGGAGTTCCGCAAGGACGGCCTCGACATCCTGCGCGGCTTCGCGCAGCTCTACCAGTGACCCGCATCCCGCCGATTCGCCCTCACCTCTCAGTTCCTGAGATCCCTCATCCACCAGACGCAAGGAATTTCGCCATGAGTGCTCTGGAAGAGCCGCAGGACCCCGCCCTCACCGTCCACCTCAACGGCAGCGGCGGCGCCATCAAGGGCTGGGTGGTCGTCGACACGCTCGTCGACGGCCTGGCCATGGGCGGTACCCGGATGACCACGGGGGTGACCGAGGAAGAGGTCGCCGGCCTGGCCCGCGACATGACCGAGAAGTTCACCCTGGCCGGGCTGCGCATCGGCGGGGCCAAGGCCGGGATCGTCTCCGACGGCACCGACCGCGACGAGACGTTCCGGACGTTCGGGCGCACGGTGAAGCCGCTTCTGCACGGCGGCATCCACCTCGGCATCGACATGGGTGTCACCCCCGCCGACCGCGCCGTCTTCTTCGCCGAGGCGAACTACGACCCCCGCTACCGCCTCGGCGCCCCCGACATGCCGATCGACTGGCGTACGTACTACGAGCCCCTGATCGACGCCACCGGCCACGGCGTCGGCGTCGGCGCGATCACCGCCCTGGAGGCGAGTGGCCGTACCGAACCCGGCCGGGTCGTGGTGCAGGGGTTCGGCGCGGTCGGCCGGGCCGTGGCGCGGTTCCTCGAGGACCGTGGGCACATCATCGTCGGCATCGCGGACGTCCAGGGCACGATCAGCGCCGACCGGCTGCCGGTGGCCGAACTCGTCGCCGTCACCGACCGGTTCGGACGCATCGACCGCACCCGTCTCCCGCAGGGCGTGCACCTCTCCGGTGAGCCCGACGCCTGGCTGGACGTCGACGCGGACATCCTGATCCTGGCGGCGCAGAAGTACGCGCTCACGGCCGAGAACACCCACCGCCTGCGGGCCGGCCTGGTGGTGGAGGGCGCCAACCTGGCCTCCAGCGCGGCCGCGAAGGAGAAGGTCGCCGCCTCGGGGGCGGCCCTGGTGCCCGGAGTGATCGCCAACATCGGGGGCGCCGCCTCCGCGGCCCTCGCCGTCACCCGGGTCGTCCCCTTCGACCTGCCCGCCGAGGCCCGCAAGGCGTGGGTCTTCGACTGGGTCGGTGACCGGGTGCGCCAGAACACCCGGGACCTGCTGGAGATCGCCGCCGCCCGCGCGGGCGATCCGCTGCCCGAACTGCTGGCCGCCCGAAGGAAGGACCGCTGATGAGCACGACCGCCACGGCACGGACGGGGACGACCCCGAGCGCGGACGAGCGGGCCGACCCCGCGTCCGCAGTCCTCCCGGAGCAGCGCGCCGCCGAGTACCGCCGCCACGGCTGGTGGCGCGAGGAGACCTTCCTCGACGACCTGCACCGCCACGCCGCCCAGCGCCCGCGAGGACTGGCCGTCGCGGGCCGTCGCGTCGCGGAGTCCCGCACCGACACGCTGGACTACGCCGAACTGAACCGGCTGACCGACAGGTTCGCCCTGGCCCTGCTCGAACTCGGCGTGCTTCCAGGCGACTTCGTGGCCGTACAGCTCCCCAACCGATGGGAGATGGTGCCGCTGATCTTCGCCTCCATCCGCGTCGGCGCCGTCATCATCCCCATCTCGCCCATCTGCACCGAGGAGGAGCTGCGCCACCGCCTCGGCCTCACCGGAGCCCGGGTGTGCGTCACCCTTCCCCACTGGGAGGGCACACCGCTGGCGGAGATCGCCACCCGGCTCCAGGGTGAACTGCCCACCCTGGAACACGTGTCGGTGGTCGACGGCCCGCCACCCGAGGGCGCGCTCTCCTTCCACGAGCACTTCGTGGCAGCGGAGCGGGAGGAGGAAGAGGGTGCCGCCGCCCGCCTGGAGGGCATGGCCCTCGGCGCGGACGACCCGTTCGTGGTGCTGTTCACCTCCGGGACCACGGGGCTGTCCAAGGGTGTCCTGCACAGCCAGAACACGGTCCACTCGGCCGTACGCGGTTACGTCGACGCCTTCGGGGCGGGAGACGACTGGGTGGCGGCGGTGTCCACACCCCTGGTCCACTACTCGGGATTCGCCCAAGGCGTCCTCGCGGGCGTCATGCTGGGCGGCACGGTCGCCTTCCAGGACGTACGCCGCAACGAGGCGCTGCTCGACCTGGTCGAGCGGTACGGGGCGACCCTCCTGTACGGGCCGCCAGCCACCCTCGCCGACGTCGCCGCGTCACAGCGGGCCGAGCCGCGCGAGACGGGCACGCTGCGGCACGTGGTGATCGGATCGGCCCCGGTCCTGCGGGAGTTGGCCGACGAGGTCCACGAGACGCTCGGGGCCCGCGCGCACTCCCTGTGGGGCATGTCCGAGAACGGTCCGGTGACCACCACCCGGCCCGAGGACCCGGCGGGCTGGGCGGCGCGGAGCAACGGCCGTGCCATCGACGGGATGGAGACCCGCATCGAGACGTCCGCCGAGTTCGGAGACGCGGACGCCTCCGGTGCGCCGGGCTCCGTGGGCCGGCTCAAGGTGCGGGGCGCGTCCCTCGCCCTCGGCTACCACCGGCGTCCGGAGGCGTTCGCGGCCGAGCTCGGAGCGGACGGCTGGTTCGACACCGGGGACCTCGCCCGCGACGACGGCAGGGGCGGCATCCGGATCGTCGGCCGGGCCCGCGACGCGGTCCTGCGGGACGGTCAGGTGGCGCCGATGACGGAGCTGGAGGCGGTGATCGGCAGCCATCCCCGGGCCGTGGAGGCCGCGCTGGTCGGCCTGGAGACGCAGGCTCACGACACGGAAGCCGGGCCCGGAAACGTGATCGTCGCCGTCGTCGTGCCGCGGGACGGCCGGGGCCCGACACTCCAGGAGGTACGGGACCGGGTCGCGCGGGCGGGCCACGACCCCCGCTTCCTGCCGGACCGGCTGGAATGCGTCCCCGCCCTCCCGAAGACGCTGACCGGCAAGGTCCGCAAGGCGGAGCTGCGCGAGCGGTACACCGAGCCATCGACATCACCCGTTCTCTGAACGGCACTTCACCCCTGTCGTCCGCCCCCGATCGCTGGAGCTGTCATGCCCCACCCCGCACCGGTTCCCATGTCGGCGACCCTCGCCGCCGACGAGGCCCTGGCCCGCCGCCGCCGGGCGGGGGAGCGGGTCCTGTCGATGGCCGGCGGGGAGATCGGCCTGCCCGTCCTGCCCGCGCTCAGGGACCGGCTCGCCGCCGCGGCAGCCGAGAACGCGTACGGTCCCGTCGCCGGAAGTCCCGCCCTGCGCAACGCCGTTGCGGGGTACTGGGAGCGACGCGGCCTGGGCGTCGACCCGGGACTCGTCGTCGCGGGTCCCGGCAGCAAGTCCCTGCTGTTCGCGCTGCTCCTCGCCATCGGCGGGGACGTGATCGTGCCGGTCCCGAGCTGGGTCAGCTACACGGCGCAGGCCCGGCTGGCGGGGGCCCGGCCCCTCCCCGTCCCGATCCTGCCGGGACAGGGAGGCGTGCCCGACCCGGACCGACTGCGCGAGGCGGTCGTCGACGCCCGGGCCGCCGGACAAGACCCACGGGCCGTGGTCGTGACCACACCGGACAACCCGACCGGCACGGTCGCCTCCGCCGACACCGTGCGACGGCTGGCCGACGTGGCACGCGAACTGGACCTCGTCGTCGTCTCCGACGAGATCTACCGCGATCTGGTGTACGACACCTCCGCGCCGGCCGTCTCCCCGGCCCTGCACGCGCCGGAGCGGACCGTGGTCACCACCGGCCTCACCAAGAACCTGGCACTCGGCGGCTGGCGCACGGGAGTGGCCCGGCTGCCCGACAGCGAGCGGGGGCGCGCCCTGCACACCCGGCTCGTCGCGATCGCCAGCCAGATCTGGTCGAGCCCGCCCGCGCCGGTGCAGACGGCGGCCGCGTACGCCTTCGGGGAGCCGCCCGAGGTCGTCGAGCGCGTCGCGGCGAGCAGGCGGTTGCACGAGAAGGTCGTGCGCGCGGTGGCCGCCCGTTTCATCGCCGCGGGCGCGGAGCTGGCACCCGTCGCGGCGACCTGCTACCTCTACCCGGACTTCGAACCCCTGCGGGACCACCTCGCCCAGGCACACGGTGTGCGTGACGGGGACGCCCTGGCCGGCCTCCTTTTCGAGCGCCACGGGGTCGGCGTCCTGCCGGCGAGCGCCTTCGGGGAGTCCGGCGGCCCGCTGCGCATCCGAGCGGCGACCAGCCACTTCTACGGCGACACCCACGAGCGGCGCACGGCCGCGCTGGAGGCCGCGGAACCACTCGACCTGCCGTGGATACGGGAGTCGGTCGACCGTGTCGGCGAGGTGCTCGCCGACCTCACGGGCGCGCCGACACCCGCCCGTCTCCCTCGCTCCTGATTCGCCTCAACTCACCTACTCGCAAGAGGAGTCACCCGTGTCCCACCCTCGCCAGCCCGTTCTCTTCGAGGCGTTGTACAAGGGCGCACGCCACGTCGGCTTCGGCCGCGCCGAGGACGGTTCCCCGCAGACCCTGTACCGAGTTCAGGACGGAGAGACGGCCGCCGCGTTCATCGCCACGGACGGCTCGGAGGAAGCCTTGCGGGCCACCCTCACCGAGGGCGCGGACACCGTCACCGTGACCGCGGGGGACCCGGAGGTGCAGCTGCTGCCACCGCTGCTCCCGGCGGCCTCGGGCAACGCCCTGCTGAGCGGCTTCATGGGCACCCACAGGAAGAAGTGGGGCGGCGAAAGGGCCCCTGAGGGAGGGGATTTCGCCCCGCCCAAGTGGTTCTTCAAGGGGTTCGGCGACTGGGTACGCCTGCCGGGCGAGACGCTGAACGTGCCCGCGCACCCGGTCGCTCTCATCGAGGAGCCCGAGGTCGCCCTGGTCTACGTGAACGACGCCGACGGCACACCGTACTACGCGGGCTACACCTTCGGCAACGACCTGTGCGACATCGGCCTGCACCGCCAGGACCCGGGCTACAACCCGTACTGCAAGCTGTGCGACACCGCTCTCACCCCCTGGCTGTTCCTCGGCCCGCCGCCGCGCACGGTGACAGGGCGGGTCACCATCGTCCGGGACGGCACGACGGCCTGGGAGGGACCCTTCGACTGCGGCGACGACGCCCTCTACTACCGGGTGCAGGACATGGCCGACCACCTGTTCACCTTCCCGGCGGTAAGACGGCCCGGGCTGGTCAACTACGTGCTCCTGGGCGCCGACGAGGCGAGTTTCCACGACGGGTTCCGCATCGCCGACGGCGACCGCATCGCCATCGACGTGAAGAGTCACGGCGTGGCCTTCGAGAACCAGGTGCGGTACGTCTCCCCGACCCCGTCCACCACCCCCGCCGCGGCTCCGGCGCCCCTCGCCGCGAAGGCCCCGGAGCGTGTCACCACGGCATGAAAACCTCGTGAAGCGGGGCCGGTCGAGCTGTGCAGACGCCGACCGGCCCGTGCACGCTCTGAGAGCGACCACCCCGTCCCGCCGTCCGACCTCGCAGAAGGAGACCGAGCCGTGCCCGCCACCCGCAGGAAACAGGTGCACCTCGCAGCCCAGCTGCCGGGCATCCACAACGTCACCGTCTGGTCGGACCCGCGCTCCGAGAGCCAGATCTCCATCGACTCCTTCATCCGCCTCGCGCAGACCGTCGAGCGCGGCAAGTTCGACTTCTTCTTCCTGGCCGAGGGCCTGCGCCTGCGCGAGCACAAGGGGCACGTCTACGACCTGGACATCGCGGGCCGCCCGGAGAACCTGACCGTGCTCAGCGCCCTGGCCGCCGTCACCACGCACCTCGGCCTCGCCGCCACCGTCAACGCCACCTTCAACGAGCCGTACGAGGTGGCGCGCAGGCTCGCCACCCTGGACCGGCTCAGCGGCGGGCGGGCCGCATGGAACGTGGTGACCAGCTACGACGCCTTCACCGGTGAGAACTTCCGGCGGGGCGGCTTCCTGCCGGAGACCGACCGCTACACCCGGGCCGCCGAATTCCTGGGCACGGCACGGCAGTTGTGGGACAGCTGGGCCGAGGGCGACCTACGGGCCGACGCGGCGACCGGCGAGTTCGCCACCGCGGGAGCCGGCCGCTTCGCCCACCGGGGCCAACACTTCGACATATCCGGCCGGTTCACGACCCCGCCCGGCCCGCAGGGGCACCCGGTGATCATCCAGTCCGGGGAGTCGGACGCCGGCCGCGAGTTCGCCGCCTCCGACGCCGAGGTCATCTTCAGCAAACACAGCAGGATCGACGCGGCCCGGGACTTCTACCGGGACGTGAAGCGGCGCCTCGCCACGTACGGCCGCCGTCCCGACGACCTGCTGATCCTCCCCACCGCCAACGCCGTCGTCGCCGACACCGACGAGGAGGCCGCCGCGTACGCCGAGGAGATCAGCCGCGAGCTGGTGAGCCCGCAGACCGCGATCGCCCACCTGGAGGCCGTCTGGGGCCGCGACCTGTCCGCGTACGACCCGGACGGACCGCTCCCCGACATCGACCCGGAGGACGACGCCCACCTCCTGAAGGGGCACTCCGTGTTCCGCAAGGGCAGGGCGGAGACGGCCAGGCAGTGGCGCAAGCTCGCGGAGGAGAGGGACCTGTCGATCCGGGAGCTGGTGATCGAGGTCGGCGGCCGCCAGACCTTCGTCGGCAGTCCCCGTACGGTCGCCGACGCCATCGACCACTACGTCCAGACCGAGGGCGCCGACGGTTTCGTCCTCGTCCCCCACCTCACCCCCGGCGGCCTGGACGACTTCGTGGACCGGGTGGTGCCCCTGCTCCAGGAGAAGGGCGTCCACCGGGACGACTACACCGGCAGCACACTCCGCCACCACCTGGGCCTGGCCGACGCACCCCGCCCGGCCGGCTGGGGCGGACCGGCCCCGCGCGACGAGAAGGAGACCTCCGCATGACGGGCACGACCGCCGCCACCGACCCCACGGGCACCCCCGGAGCCCCGCTGCATCTCGCCGTCGCGCTCGACGGAGCGGGCTGGCACCCGGCGGCGTGGCGCGAGGAAGGCGCCCGGCCCGGCGAGCTGCTCACCGCCGCCTACTGGGCCGACCTCGTCGCGGAGGCCGAGCGCGGCCTGCTCGACTTCGTCACCCTCGAGGACGCCCTCGGCCTCCAGTCCGCCGCCTTCCACCGGCCCGACGACCGTACCGACCAGGTCAGAGGCAGCATGGACGCGGTGCTGCTCGCCTCCCACCTCGCCCCGCTCACCACCCACATCGGTCTCGTCCCGACCACGAACGTCACCCACACCGAGCCGTTCCACCTGGCCATCGGCATCGCCACGCTCGACCACGCCGCCAAGGGGCGCGCCGGCTGGCGCCCGCAGATCTCGTCGCGTGCCGCCGACGCCGCCCACTTCGGCCGCCGCACCACCCCCCAGCTCACCGACGAGGACGTGACCGACCCGGAACTGATCGCCGCGCGGCTGCGCGAACTGTTCACGGAGGCCGCCGAGGTGGTGGACGCGGCGCGACGGCTCTGGGACAGCTGGGAGGACGACGCGGAGATACGGGACGCGTCGACAGGCCGCTTCATCGACCGCGACAAGGTCCACCACATCGACTTCCAGGGAACGAACTTCAGCGTGAGGGGACCCTCGATCACCCCGCGCACCCCCCAGGGCCAGCCGTTGGTGGCAAGCCTCGCGCACGCCTCCACCCCGTACGAGTTCGCGGCGCTCAGCTCGGACGTCGTGCACATCACCCCGCACGACCGGGCGGGCGCCGTGGCGATCCTCGCCCAGGTCGAGGAGGCGGTGCGGCACACGGGAAGGGACGTGTCGGAACGGCCGCTGCGGATCTTCGCGGACCTTCTCGTCCTCCTGGACGAGGAACCCGGCGCCGCCGCCCGTCGCAAGGCGCGTCTCGACGAGGTGGCGGGAGCCGAACTCGCCTCCGACGCCGAGGTGTTCACCGGCACACCCTCCGAACTCGCCGACCTGCTCCTCGACTGGCGCTCGGCCGGCCTCGACGGCTTCCGCCTCCGCCCGGCAGTGCTGCCCCACGACCTGACAGCGATCACCCGCGGCCTGGTCCCCGAACTGCAACGGCGCGGCGTGTTCCGCACGCGGTACGAGTCCACCACCCTGCGTGCCCACTTGGGCCTCCCACGCCCTGCGAGCCGCTACACGACGGCGGGTTGACGCATCTGGCTGTGCAGGGAGCCTGATCCCGGAACGGAGGACCGCACGACGCCGGTTCCCGTCCCGGGATCAGGCTCCTGCCATGTCCTCGGCCCGCGCTCGTGCCCGCTCGACCGGCCCCGCGGGCGCATCCGGCGCTAGATGGCGGGGGATGTGGTGGGTGAACCGGTGGCCGGGCACGGCCGGCCGGTGTGCAGGTTGGTGGTGGCGCCGGTGATGACCGAGTCGAGCCGGTCGCGTGTTGCCGCCAGGTCGGTGATCTGCCGGTCGATGCGCTTGCGTTCCGCCGCGAGACGCTCGATCAGCTCGGGGGTGGCGTTGCCGTCGATGACGCACGGCATGAGTTCCGCGATCGTCCTGCTGGGAAGGCCCGCTGCGTAGAGCTGCTGGATCAGCAGGACGCGGTCGACCGCGTCGGCCGAGTAGCGGCGCTGACCGCTGGGGCTGCGTTCGGCGCCGAGGAGGCCCTGCTCCTCGTAGTACCGCAGTGCCCGGACGCTGACCTCCGTCCGCGTGGCGAGTTCACCGATTCGCACACCGCACTCCTCACGCGACCTGCATCACAACACTTGCCTCTGACGTCAGCGTCAGGTTTTAGCGTAACGCGTACGGGCCTCTCAGGACACCTCCCGCCCGATGACGCCGAGCCTGTTGCATCCCCTGCTCGCATCACAGGCACCACGAGAAAGAAGCCGATCGCCGATGACCTCAACCGGCCTTCCCGTCACCACTCCCTCCCGCATCGTCTCGGTCAAGCCGATCGTGCTGCCCGCGCCCGACCGGGGTGACGACCTGCACGTGCGCGTCTCCGCGCCGGTCGCCGGCGAGCGCCTGCCGATCATCGTGTTCGCGCACGGCTTCGGCTCGGACCTGGACGGCTACGCGCCCCTGGTCGACTACTGGTCCGCGCGCGGATTCGTGGTGATCCAGGCAACCCATCCGGACTCCAAGCGGCTGGCCACCCCTCTCGACGACCCGCACAAGCCTGACGTGTGGCGCCGGCGCGTGCAGGACATGAAGCGCATCCTCGAAGAACTCGACACGGTGGAAGCAGCCGTTCCCGGACTGGCCGGGCGCATGGACCGTAGCCGCATCGTCGCGGCCGGCCACTCCTTCGGCGGGCAGACCGCGGGCATCCTCGTGGGACTGCGCGTGACGGATCCCAGGACCGGCACCGCCGAGGATCTGTCCGACGGGCGGGTCATGGCGAGCGTCCAACTGGCCACGGCCGGCAAGGGCGGCGACGAACTGACTCCCTTCGCCCACGAGAACCTGCCCTGGCTGCGCGACCAGGACTTCTCCCACATCACCGTGCCCCAGCTCGTCGTCGCCGGGGACGAGGACGAAGTGGGTCTGTCCACCCGGGGACCTGCTTGGACCGCCGATCCGTACCTCCTCAGCGGCAGCACTGACAAGAGCCTGCTCACCGTGCACGGCGGTCAGCATTTCCTCGGCGGCATCTCCGGCTACGAGGTGGCCGAGACCACCGACGAGAACCCGGATCGCGTCGCCCTCGTGCAGCAGGTCACCTTTGCCTACCTGCGCCACGTCACCGGCATCGACAGCACTGGGTGGGAGAAGACCAGCTCGGCTCTCACTGGGGAAGCAGCCCATCGCCTGGGACGCCTTGAATCGCAGTGAGCACGCGCCTGCCCATCCGCTGTCTGCGGTGTCAGCACGGGTGCGTCGCCGCCGCCCCCGCCGAAGGTCCGTAAGGGGGCCCTTCAATTGCGTTCAGCCGCCGCTTTCGCGGCCCCGGTGCCGTCATCCGGCTGTCGAAGGCGCGCTTCCCGACCTGATCAGGGCGTCAATACAACCCTGCCGAACACCGTGCCCGCGTCCATCGCGTGGTGGGCCAGTACCGCCTCGTCCAGCGGCAGGATCTCGTGCACGACCGTGCGCAGGTCGCCGCGTGCGGCAGCGGCGAACTGCGACGATCGCACGGCCTGTCGTTCGGATCCGGGCACCGTGTCGGAGCTGAAGGTGGCGAACGACAGTGACCTGCGGAAGGCGTCCATCAGTCGCCCGCCGAAGTCCGCCGGCGGCTGCCCGCCGACCACCCCGACAGCGACGTACCGACCGTTGGCATTCAACCTGTCGATGAAGTGGGGGAGTTGGGCGCCGCTCACGACGTCGACCACCACATCGAAGCCCGACAGGGCGTCACGGCCGCCCTCGCCGGAGCGGTCGAGGACGTGGGTCGCGCCCAGAGCCCGCAGGCGGTCGCCACGCTCCGCCGATGAGGTCGTGACCGCCACCGCGCCCGCGCCGGCCCTGGCGGCAAGCTGGACCGCGGTGATCCCGATGCTGCCCGCTGCGCCACGGACGAGCACCGTCTCGCCGGGCGCGAGACGGGCGCGGTCCAGGGCGAAATGGGCGACCACGCCGGAGCCGCCGAGAGCCACCGCGTCGGCGCCGGACAGGCCGTCCGGCAGTGGAAGGACGTCCTCGACCGCAGCGACGGCCTGCTCGGCGTACCCGCCGGACAGCCCGGTGAACGCCCACACGCGCTGCCCCATCCAGGAGGCGTCCACGCCCTCGCCCACCGCGGTGACACGTCCGGCCACCTCACTGCCCAGGAGATGGCCCTCCTGGAAGCCGTACGCGGCGAGTGTGCCTCGGCGGATCACGGCGTCCACACCGCCCACTCCGATGGCCTCCGTGGTGATCCGCACGTGACCCGGGGCAGGGACGGGCACGGGCAGATCGACGACCTCCAGGCCCTCGGGGTCTCCGAACTTCCTGATCACGACGGCTTTCATCTCTGCTCCTCGAATCGGCGAGCGGTCGGGTCGTGGTCGTCCACGACCGACCGTTCGGGGGGTGGACCCGCCTCCGTACCCCGAGGCGTCACCGCGGCACGGTGCTCGGGCGGAGGTCCCACCGCCATCGGACCGTAACGGACGCCCCCGTCCGTTTGGCTAAAGTGAGAGACCATGACCGACCGTTTGCCTCACACCACGCGCTCCGACGCCCGCGACAACCGGGCCCGCATCCTGGACGCCGCCCGAGCGGTGTTCGGCGCGGAGGGCCTCGGTATGCCTTTGCGCGAGGTCGCCCGGGAGGCAGGCGTCGGCCCCGCCACGCTGTACCGGCACTTCCCGACCAAACAGGCACTGATCGAGGGTGCCTTCAGCGAGCAGCGGGGAGCGTGTCACGCGGCGGTCCGCGACGCTCTGGCAGACCCCGACCCGTGGCACGGATTCCGGACGCTCATCGAGCGAATCTGCGAACTCCACGCGCACAGCCGGGGATTCGCCGACGCCTTCATGGCGACCTACCCCGAGGCCATGGACTTCACCGCCGACCGGGAGCAGACCCTGCGCGCGGTTGCCGACCTCTCACGGCGCGCACAGAAGGCCGGCCGGCTCCGCCCCGGCTTCGTCGTCGACGACCTGGTCCTCATGCTCATGGCCCACCGGGGCCTGCAGGACGCGCCGCCCGCCGCCCGGCTTGCGGCCTCCCGGCGCTTCGCCGCCTACGTGATCGACGCGTTCAGTGCGGCACCGGAGGCGGCAACGCGGACGCCGCTGCCGCCGGCACCACACCTGTAGCTCCGGGGGCGAGGCGAGAGGTCATGATCCGCCGGTGCTGAGCACCTCATGCGTGACCGACGAAGGAACAGGCCGTCCTTCGCCCGCGCGCCTCGCTCAGCGATCCGCCATGGGATAGGAGACGAAGGCGAACCGCCGGCTGTCGGGAGCCCAACTGCTGACGTTGAGGGTGCCCTGGCCCCCGAAGAGCGGGAAGGTGCGAAGGGGCCTCTCCCACGCATCGGTCGCGACGAGGCACACCTCGACGTGGACGTTCTCAGGGTGGCCGAGAGTGCCGGGCGGGAAGGCCACGTACGTGGCGAAGCGGCCGTCGGGGGACAGGTGCGGGAACCAGTCCACGGTGTCGGACACGACCAAGCGCTCCAGCGGCCCGCCCGCTGCGGGAAGGCGGGCGAGCTGCGCATGCCCGGGGACCGATGCGAACGCCTCGGTGTTCAGGTGGATCCACGCACCGTCGGGGGAGTACTCGGGACCGTCGACATGACCGGCGCCCGTGTCCACGAGCCGGCTCGGGCCTCCCTCCGCCGGCATGAGCGCGAGGCGCCCGCCGCCACCTGCCGTGTCGCGCGGGATGGCCACATAAGCCAGCGTCTCGCCGTCGGGGCTGACTCCGTGCAAGAAGTGGAGCAGCCCGTCGTCTCCGGTCAGACGCGTTCCGGAGCCACCGCCCAGCGGGGCGCGGTACAGGTGGCCGTCCATGCCCGACAGGAAGATGTGAGAGCCGTCGGGCGACAGAACGTGGTCGTTGTTGATCTGCGGGACACCGTGGAGGGGGATCTCCACGAGTTCGGGGGAGTCCTCCGCCAGGTCGAGCCGCCACAACCTGCCGTCGCCGTTGAGTACCAGATGGGCACTGTCAGCAGACCAGTTGGGAGCCTCCAGCAGAAGATCGGAGGTCTCGTAGGCGAGTTCGGGAGTGGAAGAGCCGGCGGCGATCCAGACGCAGGTGCGCTGCCCGCCGAGCAGCTTCCGGGGGCGCATTCCGGTGCCCTCGTCAACAGCCGTCCGGGCAGGAGCATGCGTGGCTGCGGTGGGCCGAGTGTCGGCCATGGTGATTCCCGTCCTCTCGTCGTTGCCCGGGCGGTCGTACGCCGTGCCGACGGTCCCGTCGACGGCATCCGGATCGTGCGGGCCGCCACGGTGCCGACGCTCCCGTCCGAACGAAGGCCGGTGTGCGACTCGAGGATGGTCGGCTTCGGCCGGCGACAGTGTCAAGGTGCGCCGAGGCCCAGGCGCCGGAATGGTCTTGACCAGGGCGGCCCGTGCCGTTTACGTTCGCGCTGGTCATAGGAACATGACCATGCCATCGGGGTGGGGTAGGCCATCCCGCAGGGGGGATCCATGCACTACTACACAGACGTCCTCAAGAAGTACGCGTCGTTCCAGGGGCGGGCCAGACGGAGCGAGTACTGGATGTTCGCTCTCTTCAACGTCGTCATCGCGCTGGTTCTGCTCGGTCTCGCGGCAGCGACGAAGTCGACGGTCTTCTACGTCCTCTACATCGCGTACATCCTCGCGGTGATCCTGCCGTCGCTGGGCGTCCTCGTCCGCCGGCTGCACGACACGGGCCGCTCGGGAGGCTGGTTCTTCATCAGCTTCGTGCCGTTCGTCGGCGGGCTCGTGCTGTTCATCTTCACCGTCCTGGAGGGCAACCCGGGTCCGAACGAGTACGGCCCCAACCCGAAGGGCGTGGACGCCTACCCCGGCGCGGCGGGGACGTACGCGGGCTGAGGTGCGGCGGCCGTACGCCGGGGTGGTCTCGGTGGTACGGCGTTGTCGGCCGGGTGGGTGATCCGCGCGACCGATGGGGTAGAACAATTGCCGGGTGTCCTCCGGTCACGGACGGGCACCTCTTACAGATCAGCCGGGGTTCCCGGCGCTATGCGAAGGACAGCAGTATGGCCAGCGGCACCGTGAAGTGGTTCAACGCCGAAAAGGGCTTCGGCTTCATCGAGCAGGACGGCGGCGGACCGGACGTCTTCGCCCACTACTCCAACATCTCGGGGAACGGATACCGGGAGTTGAACGAGGGTGAGCACGTCACCTTCGACGTCACCCAGGGCCAGAAGGGCCCCCAGGCGGAGAACATCGTCCGCGGCTGACGAGCACGACAACACACGGGACGACCCAGGGCTCCACGAGCCCCGGCGTTCTCCTCCCGCGTAGCGTAAGCAGGGGTCCGGCATGACGCCGGGCCCCTGCCTTGGTCCGCCGACAGCCCTTGCCTCTTCCGTGACGGAGCGAAGTGCACAGCCTCGAAACATCCGACCGGCTCCCGCCGTGCTCCCGGTGTGGCGGAGAACTCCTCGTCAGCTGCATCGCGCCGAAGAACGACGCTGTCGGCCGGCCGATCCACCTTCAGCTGTGCAGCCCGTGCGACGGAGAGAAACCGGCCGCCGGCGCCCTCCTGTTCTGGTTCGCCTCCGGCGGTGGGCACGACATGGAGCGTGGCGACGAGGGCGGGCGGTGTCTGCTGGAGTGGACGAAAGAGGCGATGGCCGAGCACGGCTGGCACTGGCAGGGAAACGATCTGGACACGGCCGTACTCGCCTCGGATCTGGAGCACGACGAGGCGAAGGCCCGCGACCTCAAGAACCCGGGCACGTCCGACGGTTGCCCCGAGAGCAACCCGCTGCGGCAGCAACGTGAGTCCCTGCTGGGCGAGTTGACGCAGACCGAACGCGAGCAGCGCGAGCAGCACTAGCGCCGTGTCCGCAAGCAGGGCGAAGACGTCACTCCAGCACCCCGGGCGACTTCCTGGCCCTCCGTAGTCGTGTCCCATGTGGGCCGACGGCCCGACGTCGTCCAGCAAGTCGGTCGTGCCGCGGGACCGCCGCGGCACCGGCCCGGCGCAGGCTCGGGCTCGTCAGTCCAGGTCGGACAGGTCGAGGACGAAGCGGTACCGGACGTCGTTGCGTTCCAGGCGTTCAAGGGCTCTGTTCACCTCGGACGACGGCAGCAGTTCGATGTCGGCGGTGATGTTGTGCCGGGCACAGAAGCGCAGCATGGCGGCGGTGGACGGGCGGCCTCCGCTGCCGGCGGAGCTGAGCTTCTTGCGACCGATGAGCAGGTCGGTGGCGTCGACCGTGACCGGTCCGAGGTGGCCCAAGTGGCTGAGTGTGCCGTCCATGGCGACCGTGCGCAGGTAGGGGGCCAGGTCGTGCGGGGCGGAGATGGTGTCGATGACGACGTCGAACCGGTCTCGGACCGCTTCCATCTGCGCGGCGTCGGTCGAGACGACGAATCCGTCCGCGCCGAGGCTGTGTGCCTCGGCGGCCTTGTCCGGCGTGCGGCTGATGACGGACGTCGTCGCACCGAGCGCGGCGGCCAGTTTGACGGCGAGGTGCCCCAGCCCTCCCAGCCCGGTCACGGCGACGGTACTGCCCGGGCCCACGCCCAGGGCCTGCAGGGGCTCCCAGACGGTGATCCCGGCGCAGAGCAAGGGAGCCGCTCCCGCAGGGTCGAGGCCCGCGGGCAGGTGGTAGGCGAACTTCTCGCGGACGACGTACTCACGGGAGTAGCCGCCCAGCGTCGTCGCTCCGTCCTGGCGATCGCTTGCGCCGTACGTCAGCGTCGGGAAGTCGCGGCAGAAGTTCTCCTGACCGGCCAGGCACATGGGGCACGTCCCGCACGAGTCGACGATGTTGCCCACGGCCACGGGGTCCCCCGGGGTGAAGTCGGTGACCGCGCTGCCGACCTCCGTCACCGTGCCCGTGAACTCGTGGCCCGGCACGAGGATCCCGTCCCCGCTGTTCTTGTGGGCGCGCAGGGCGTGCAGGTCGCTGTGGCAGACACCGCAGTAGTCCACGCGTACCGCGACGTCGTCCGGGCGCAGGTCCCGTCGCTCAAGGGTTGTGCGGCACAGGGTGTGGGTCGCGGGATCCGCCTGCCAGCCAGTTGTGGTGCGCATATCTCTCCTTAGACAAACCGTTCGGTCTATTCGAGGCTAGGCACAGTGGCCCCGATAATGCAAACAAACCAGTCTGTCTGTTACGGTGGGATCATGCCTGACCAGCCATCCAGCGCCCGTGGGGCCGCGACACACCAGCGGATCATCGACGCCGCCACACAAGAATTCGCCCAGTACGGCATCGCCGGGGCCCGCATCGAGCGCATCATCGCCGCGGCCCGGACGAACAAGGCTCAGCTCTACGGCTACTTCGGCAACAAGGAACAGCTCTTCGACGCGATCTTCTTCGCGTCGCTTGAACGCATCACCAACGTCGTCCCCATCGACGTCGAGGACCTCGCCGACTGGGCCGTGCGCCTCTACGACGAGTATCTCGCCCGCCCTGATCTGATCCGACTCGCCACCTGGGCCCGTCTGGAGCGGCGCCCTGCCGGGCATCTGGTGACGGAGCACGAGCAGTACGACGATCAGAAGCTGCACGCCATCGCCGAGGCCCAGGCCGCCGGGCGCATCAGGCAGGGCGACCCCTTCGACGTGATGGCCATGGTCATCGCCATGTCCATGGCCTGGTCGCCGGTGAGCAACGTCTACGCCGCTACGGCGACGGAACCCCCGGAAGTGCACGACCAGCGGCGCGAGTTGCTGCGCGACTGCGTTCGTCGCACGGTCGCTCCGGTATAGGTGGCGTGTGCCGCCCGGGTGAGGCGGGTGTCAGGCCCAGGTTGCTGTCGCGCCGCGAGCGCAGTGACGGCGTCAGCTTGCGAAGTGGCAGCATGTGTCGGGCCGTTCGAGGGATGGACGGATCTATATTTGCCCCGGGGGCAGCCGGTGTGTTCCAGAGGGGGGCAAGCTCTTGTCGCGACCACGACCACGACCACGATCACGATCAAGCAAAAGACGTCGAGTGGCCGTGGCGACGGCACTCTGTGCCGGGATCCTGGTCCTTCTCACCGCGTGCGGAACCCAGGTGTACGGACAGGGGGGTGAGAGGCCGGATTCGCACTCAACGGCTGAACCGATCCCCTGGACCACGATGCAGCCCTCCGCGGTCACCGGAGTCCGTCTCGGCGCGGACCACCGAACGCTCTTTCTCAAGACGCAGGTGCCCAGCGGCGCCCGTGCGTGCGTTCGCAAGCTCAAGGCGGTGCTCACCGACCCGGCGACGGACCTCGTGCGGGTTCAGGTCACCTTCACCTCGCCCTCGGGGGACCGGGCTTCCGGATGTACCAAAGAGAGCACGGCCACGGCCCAGGTGAGGTTGCCCGAGCCGCTGGGCGACCGAGACGTGATCGTCGACAACTACACGCACTTCACCGCAGACGGAGCCAAGCCGCCCGCACTGCGTCTGTGCGGGAAGCTGGGGTGCACACCGGCGGCCACCGGCTGCACAGCAGCCTCGTACGACCAGGCGTTGATGGAGGTTGGGGCCCCCGAGCACACCTACCGGAACTCGGAGAAGTGTGACGGTAAGTGGCTCGTACTGGACTTCTCCTGGCGCACGGGCCCGGCTTGCGGAGACTCGACGGACCCGGCCTGTTCGTCGCGGCTGGGTGACCGCTGGTTCTTCCGTGCGAAGAAATCCGGCTGGGAGCCGATCATCCGTACCTCGGCCGGAGGCTGCGAGGATGTGCGGCGCAAGGAGCCTGCCTTCCCGACCACGCTGTGCGAGTCGCTGGCCCCACTGCCTCCCTCACTGCACCCGACCTACCCGCCATCGTCGCCTTCCCCGTCGCCTGACACCTCCGGGTAGTCAGGTGGGGGTGACTGTCGCCGGCGGTGCTCGGACGGGGGCTCCGCGCATCTTTGCTGCCAGCGGGTGAGTCCGCCGGTGACGTCATCGAGCGAGTGATACCACTCGCCTTCACCCGATGTGCCGTGCCGGATGACACCAGGCCGGCCTGGATCCCGGCAAAGGTCGTAGCCGTGCAGGTGCTGAAGGGCGGTTGTGACCAAGGGGTCCTCGAAGGCAGCGAGTGCCCCTTCGCCCTCCACCCAGGGAGCCGCCCACGCATGCATCTCTTCACGGGTCACCTTTCCCTCGGCCAGTGCACGCCACTGAGCAGCCACTTCCAAGCGGCCAGGCGAGGGTGGCGTCGCGTCCGGATTGCTCATGAAGCCACCCTCTCAGCCGAGCAGCCAAAGCGGCCACACCAATTCGCCTCAGATCGGTCGGACAGTTCAAGGGCCTGTCTGACGATTGATCGCCGAGCGGGGATGTGCGTGCCGGTCCCATCGCCTTGCTGTCCTGACGCCGGACGGTGATTCTGATCAGGTGCCAGGACATGGGAAAAGAAGGCGGCGGCAGGAGGACGCGCGACAGCGGCTTGCTGCTCGCACCGCGCCGGACGCGGGACAGTGGGAAGTGGTCGTTGAGACTCAGGACCAGGCGGAGATGCGTATGAGGTTGCGCCGTCTTGGGGAGTCGGGAGTCGACGGTTCAATGATCCGGATCGACACGCTGTGCGGGCGCCTGGCCCTGCCGACCACCTACCGGCTGAGCCGATTCGTGACGGACCCCGCTCGGGAGTCCGAGCACGAGCACTCTGATAGTTGTTTTTGCGGCAGCAGGTCGAGGTGAGTTGACGGAAGCGGCGTGGGGAGCGAAAAGAGCCCCTGTTGCTGCCGCTTGATGGGCGTGGTCGTCCATGGCGTGATCACCGGCTGGTGGTGAATGGGGTGCTGCTTCCTCGACAGCATCCGCATCCCGCGCTCTGTTATGGGCCGACCTCGCACGACACCGACGCGGGGTACTGGGCGGCAAAGCGAATTCTGGCTGGTGATACGCCATCTGCCGCGGCGCCGGGGCATCGTTGCCACGATCCCCGAACGCCGCGACCAGATGACGAACCGCCGGCGACGTGGAACCCATGGCGGTCGCACACCCACCCTCAACATGGGCGTCTACCGCGCTCGCAACGTGGTCGAACGACACTTCGCCCATATTTAGCAGTTCAGTAGAATCGCGGCAAGTTCGACAAGCTTGCCGATCGCTACTGGGCTGGAATCGTCGTGACAGCCCCAGCTTGCCGGAGTCCCGTCAGGTGAGGACGCCGATCCCGTGCTGCATGCCGTCCGCTGGGAGGAACCGGCCCAGGACTACGAGCTCTAGCGACGCGACAACCGCCGACCAGGGCATCTATGCCGAATCGAGACCCCGCTCGCCGCAACTTCCGGGCCGTCCCATGCTGTCCTGTGGGCAGAGTTCGCGGCCGCTCGCACGGTGGCCGTGAGTCATGGTCACGCGGGGCGGGCCGGTGGCTTCCTCGGTCGAGATAAGGATGGGTCATGCCCGGTCTCAGACGTACGTCGGTGATGGCGCTCGCCGGCGGGATCATGGTGCTGACGGGGTGCCAGGGTCCGACGGACAGCGCTTCGGCAAGCCCCGCGAACTCCTCCAAGGACGCCTCCGTTTCAGCGGCCGTGAGGGCAGACGGCTCGGCCCCGGCCACGTCACTCTCGTCGGGTCCCGCAGGCACACCCACGCCGTCACATGTTGCCGCCGGCGCTGACCGGGCCGGGGAAACCGCTCCCTCCGGGGCCGGCCACGCTCCCTCGGCGGTCCCCGGCTGCCGCAACCTGACCGCGAGCGCCGAGGTGAAGGCCGCCGTGACCCGGGCCTACCGGCAGAGAGTCCACTTCGCACACATCGAGCCGGTGCCGCACGGCTTCTTCTACGGCGAGTGCGGCACCGTCCGATACGCGGCCACCCGCTTCCTGGCCGTCGACGGTGCGACGTACGAGGAACTCGTGGGCATGCAGGACGAGGGAAGCGCGACCAAGTACTTCCGGAACTCCGGCGACGGCTGGGCCTACGTCGCGAGCGACGGCTTCCCCGCCGGAGCGCACGGCTGCGGCGACATCCCGGCCATTCCCGACGCCCTGGCCGGCGCCTGGAAGGACTGCTCGGTCGCGCCGTGAACCGGACGTACGGGGCCCGCTGCGGACGACGCTCTCGGCGCGGCGCCGAGCCCGCTGACCCAGCCTGTTCGATCGCCGTGGCGCGTCGGCCCTCGCGCGATGAAGCGTCATGGTGTCGAGACGCCGAGGTGTCGACCATCGCCGCCCTCGACGTGACCGACAGCGGAACCCTGTTGGTGGCCTGGTCATCCAGGTGAGGTCAACTACCCTGCGGGTCGGCCGAGTCGGCTGACGGTCACCGTTCTCCCGCTGCAACTGCGGTGCGCCTGGGCGGCCCGTCTCACATGTTTACCAAGCCGCTGACGTAACGACGTAAGCAGCGTTCCGCGGCGCGTGTGTGTCGCCGTTGCGACATGTCCCACCTGTGCCAGTGGATTCTCGTGACACCCGGCTCGCGATCACCGGATTCTGTCAACCGGGTGAACAGAAGCCTGTGTTCGATGAAAGGCACGAGACTGATGAGACGTTTCCGCCTGATGGCGGCAATATCGGCGGGGCTGGCCCTGACGGCCGGGGCGGTGGCACCGGTGTCCGCCGGCACGGACGCCGCCCGGCCGGCCAAGGTGTCGCCCCGAACCACCGCGGGTGCGACGGTACGGCTGATCACCGGTGACAGTGTGACGGTCGGGTCGTCGGCGGACGGGAAGCAGGTCGCTTCCGTCGAGCCGGGCCCGGGACGGCGCCGCATCCTCTTCCGGACCTTCGAACACGACGGGCATCTGACGGTCCTTCCCTCGGACGCCGGGGACCTGGTCGCGTCGGGCCGGCTCGACCGTAATCTCTTCGACGTGACGGCCCTTGTCGCCCAGCACTACGACGCGGCTCACACCCGGGCCCTTCCGCTCATCGTCAGCCGGCCCGCCGGCGTCGAGGCCTCGGCCGTGCGCCGGCTCACGGCGTTCGCCGCGGACGAGTCGCCGGTCCGGCGACTCGACAGCATCGGCGCCCACGCGGTGCGGGTACCGGACGGCGACCTCGGCACCTTCTGGAAGGACGTCACCGACGGGGGCGCCGACGGCCGGATGAGCTCCTCGGAACTCAAGACCACCCCGCGGGTGTGGCTCGACGGCCGGGTGACCGCCGTGCTCGACCGCAGCACGGCCCAGATCGGGGCGCCGGCCGTCTGGGACGCCGGATATCACGGCGAAGGTGTCAAGGTCGCCGTGCTGGACACCGGGGTGGACCAGACCCACCCGGATCTCGCCGGCAGGATCGCGGAGGCACAGGACTTCTCCGGCAGCGCGGGCACGAACGACGTCTTCGGCCACGGCACCCATGTGGCGTCGATCGTCGGCGGGACCGGTGCCGCGTCAGGGGGAACGCGTAAGGGAGTTGCGCCGGCTGCGCAGTTGCTGGTCGGCAAGGTCCTCGGGGACGACGGGTTCGGCAGCGAGTCGCAGGTCATCGCGGGCATGGAGTGGGCCACGGCGCACGGCGCCAAGGTGGTCAGCATGAGCCTCGGTTCGGACGAGGCCACCGACGGCACCGACCCGATGAGCCTGGCGGTGAACGAGCTCAGCGAGCGCACCGGCGCCCTGTTCGTGGTGGCCGCGGGCAACAGCGGCGAGCAGGGCCAAGGGAGCGTCGGCTCGCCCGGCGCGGCGGACGCCGCCCTGACAGTCGGAGCCGTGGACCGGGACGACTCCCTCGCACCGTTCTCCAGCCGCGGCCCCCGCGTGGGGGACGGCGCCGTCAAGCCGGATGTGACGGCGCCCGGCGTCGGTATCGTCGCGGCGCGGGCGGCGGGGACCA
This sequence comes from Streptomyces sp. NPDC005302, assembly GCF_040607345.1. Lineage (NCBI taxonomy): Bacteria > Bacillati > Actinomycetota > Actinomycetes > Kitasatosporales > Streptomycetaceae > Streptomyces > Streptomyces sp. NPDC005302. The sequence continues at coordinate 163,577 of NZ_JBEXGN010000013.1, read as the reverse complement.
CCATGGGTGACCCCGTGGACGCGAACTACACAGCGGCCTCCGGTACTTCGATGGCCACTCCCCATGTGGCCGGCGCCGCCGCGCTGCTCGCCCAGCGTCATCCCGACTGGACGGGGGCCCGGCTCAAGGACGCCCTGACGAGTACGGCACACACCGTGTCGGGACAGGAGGTCAGCGAGCAGGGCGGCGGTCGTATCGATCTGCCGGCTGCCGTACTGGGCCCCGTGACGGCCACCGGTGGAGTCACGCTGGGTTCCTTCGAGACCGGATCGGGCGATGCCCGTACGGTCCCCCTCCGTTACACCAACAGCTCCGACGCTGAGGTCACTCTCGCACTGGCCGTGCGACTGACGACCCAGGGTGGCACGGCCCCGGGGGACGGAGCGGTGCGGCTCGGCGCCGACTCGGTGCGGGTTCCGGCCCACAGCACGGTGGAGGTTCCCCTCACCGTCGACCCGGGGAAGGCCCGGCAGGGCAAGTACTACGGGTACGTGACGGCCGCGTCCTCGGACGGGAAGGCCGCCGCGCACACCACGCTCAGTCTGGTCGTGCACGGTCCGATACACCGGATCACCGTCAGGACGTACGACAAGGACGGCCGGCGCGTCCAGGCGCTGCCCACCATCTGGGGCGCTGACGGCTTCGTCGGATACACGGATCGTGACAACGCTGTCGCCGAAGTCGAGGAAGGCGTCTACCAACTGGACTACGCCGCCATCGACAAGGCGAGCGACGGCGACGAGCTGCGCCAGGTCGTCCTGCCCCAGGTCGAGGTGACCAAGGACAGGACCGTCACCCTGGACGCGCGGAACACCACACCGGTCACCATCCGCACGCCCAAGCCGGCCGAACAGCGCGGCATCTTCAGCTACCAGACGTACCGCGAGCTCGACGGCCACAGCCTGACCGCGGGCACCATGTACTTCGACGTCGCGAAACGGCTCTACGTGAGTCCCACCGACGCCGTCACGAAGGGAACGTTCGAGTTCTCCTCCCGCTGGCAGCTCGTGGCGCCGCTCCTCACCATGAAGGTCCCCGGAACGAAGCCGGCCCCGGACGCCTACTACATGCCCGCGTCGCCGCTGTTCGGTGACGGCGGAGCGACCCTGACCGCGGTCGACGCGGGCGACGCGGCCCACCCTTCGTTCACCCACGCCCGGGGCCGCCTGGCGCTGGTGACCAACAACGACGGCGTGGACGAGCGGGAGTTGGCTCAGAAGGCCGCGCACGCCGGTGTCCGGGCACTGATGCTGGTGCACTTCAGCGACATCGGCTGGACGCGCTGGTCACCTGTGGGCGATCGGTGGGCCGTTCCGACCGTGCGCGTCGGAGCGAGCGCCGGGGCGCAGCTGGCGGCACGGGCTCGCGCGCACCCGACGACGGTGAAGTTCTCCGGCACGGCCGCGAGCCCCTACCTGTACGACGTCATGCAGGTCTCGAAGCAGCGCATTCCCCAGCACGTCGAGTACACCGTCTCCGAGCGCAACAGCGCTGTCGTCCGGACCGCCTACGCCGACAACGGAGGCGGCGGCTGGGCCAGTGAACAGCGGTTCGGCAGGCGTCCGTACCAGGACACGGCCTGGCTGCAGTACACCCGCTTCGTGCCGACGGGCTTCGCACGGACCGAGTACATCAGCGCGGACGACACCAGCTGGCAGCATCTCGTCCACCACACCACGACGTTCGATGTCGACATGCCGCTCGCCGTCGGCCTGCGGGACGCACCCCGTACCTACAAGGCAGGCACCCACGCGCAGGAGGCCTGGCAGGGAGCGGTCGTCAGGCCGTCGATCCCGGCCCACTTCGCGACACCCACCGTGCGCGATGGCAATCAACTTCGCCTGCGCATCCCGGAGTTCACCGACTCGGGAGAGGGGCACTGGTCACGCCTGCTGGAGTCCGGGGACGGAGGCATCGGAACCTCCGCCGCCGCACCGGCCGGAGACAGCGCCGCCGGGCAGCTCTACCGGGACGGCGTGAAGTTCGGGGAGATAGGCGGCGCCTGGACCGATGTCGAGGTACCGGCGGCCCCCGCGACGTACCGACTGGACCTGTCGACGGCACGCTCTTCGAAGGAGTGGAAGTACGGAACGGCCACCGCGACCTCCTGGACGTTCCGTTCGGTTGGGACGGCGAAGGCCACACCCCTCCCGTTGCTTCAACTCGACTACGACGTACCCGTGGACGCGCACAACAGCGTCCGCTCCGCGCCGACGACGACGATCGGCGTGAAGGTCCGCGCCCAGGACGGGCTGCGAGTCCCGCGCGGCGTGGACGTCCGCGTCGAGACCTCGTACGACGACGGCCGCACCTGGACGCGGGCGAAGGTACGGGGCCGTGGTGGCAACGCCTTTGACGCCCAGGTCGGACGCCCGTCGTCTGTTCGCGGGACGACGTACGTGACCCTGCGGGTCACTGCCACGGCCGACGACGGAACCAGCGTGCGGCAGACGGTCCAGCGCGCCTACTCCGTGCGCGGCTGACGGAGGCGAAGTGGGGCGGATGACGGCAATCGGCGTCATCCGCCCCACTTGAGTGAACTCCCGCCCGTAGTACAGTGTTCAACAGTCGCAGCCGCTGGTGTCGGGGAGGGCGGCCGTGTCGCTGGAACCCGCCGGGATGTCACCGGCAGAAGAAGCCGTCTACCGCATGCTCGTCCTCTCAGGGCGCGTCAGCGCCGCAGACGTCGCCGCGCGGTCGGGCCTCGGCCGGCCTGAAGCCGCCGAGATCCTTGACGCGCTCACCGCCGCGGGGCTGGCCAGCCACACGGATGGAACACCCCGCCACTTCAGAGCCGCTCCGCCCGACGTGGCTCTGCTGCCCCGCCTGAAGCGGAGCGCCGAAGCACTGGATCTCGCTCGCAGCGAGGCGGCGCAACTCATCGAGACGTACCAGGAGACGCTGCGTCGGCACGACGCGAGTCAACTCCTGGAAGTCATCACCGGAGCCGAGGCGCTGCGCCAGCAACTGCGGCAGATCCAGAGCAGCGCGCAGGACGAGATGCTCTGGTTCTGCAAGGCCGAGTACGTGGCCATGCCCTCCGGCAGCAACGCCGAGGAGTTCGAGGCACTCGCGCGCGGCGTCCGGTACCGCGTGCTCTACGAGAAGGCGTTCTTCGACGACGAGGGAGCAGTCGACAACGTGGTCGCGGGGGTTCGCGCCGGCGAGATCGCCCGGTCGGCTCCCCAACTGCCCCTGCGCCTGGCCATCGCGGACCGATCCGTCGCCATCTTCCCCCTCGTGCCGGGAGGTCCTTCCGGGAGCACGGGTGAGCCGACCACCGCACTGGTCAGGGACAGCAACCTGCTGAGCGCGCTGATCGCGTTGTTCGAGCGCTACTGGCAGGACGCGGTCCCTCTGCGCGTGGATGACAGCGGGCTCGCGGTGGGTACCGACGACGGTGGGACACCGTCCCCGCTGACCCCTGTCGACCGGAAGCTGCTGTCCCTGCTGGTGGCGGGGGTGACCGACAAGGCGATCGCGTCGCAGCTCGGACTGAGCCGGCGTACCGTGCAGCGGCACATCCAACGCATGATGGAGCTCGCGGGCGCGGAAACGCGCATGCAGCTCGCCTGGCAAGCCGCACGGCGTGCCTGGCTGTGAGGACGGCGTGACGGCAGCAGTCGGCCGGATCACCGGCGCACCCGGTCGGCCCGATCGACCGTGCCCGAACTGAGTCCCACGACGGGCGGAGCTGCTGATTGGATGGGCCCATGCCTGGATTCGTGACGACCCTGACCGTGTTCGTCGGTGGAGCGGTGATGGCGGCTCTTCATCTCAACAAGCAGCAACGCGACACCACGGCCCACCTCATCGACGGTCGGCGGATCAAGGTCGTGTGCATGGTGAAGGGGCCCCACACCTCTCGATGGACACGGGGGCACTTCGTCATCGAGTCCGGGAGCTGGACCTGGGAGCCCGGTGCGCGGCAGGACCTGCCGTTCATGCTGCCCTCTGACGCGCGGCCGGAGCGTATGCGTCCTCCGGCTCAGGGGGAGGGCCGCCTGAATCATCGGTTCCTGGTGATGGAATGCACCTCCTCCGAGGGCGATGTCCGCATAGCCGCGCTTCATGGGCAGGTTGAGCACGTGTTCATGGCCCTGACCCGTGGATGACCAGGGCGAGTAGGGCGAGAAGCTCAGCGAGCTGTCCTGTGACTGCCTCTTCGCGAACTTGTACTTGGCCGAGGGGATGAGGGTGGTCGGCCAGGTGTCCGTCCCGGCGCATGATCGGATCGGATCGCGGCGATCGGGTGCGGCCTGGGTTGTACCCGGCAGGGTGGAAGTCGAAAGGAGGCCTCATGATCTCGGCACTCAACCGGCTCGTCGGTCTCGTGGAGGAGCACCTCGCCGAGGACCTCGACGTGCGAGGACTGGCCCGGGGGCTCGGCACGACGGAGTACCACCTGCGCCGCATGTTCTCGTCGTTGGCCGGCATGCCGCTGTCGGAGTACGTGCGCCGACGCCGTATGACCGTCGCCGCCGCCGATGTGGTCCGAGGCGAGGACGATCTGCTGAGTATCGCCGTCCGGCACGGATACGGCTCGACCGAGGCGTTCGGTCGCGCGTTCCGTGCTGTCCACGGCGCCGGGCTCAGTGACGTGCGCCGCGACGGAGGCCCCTTGCGGACACAACCGAAGCTCAGGTTCCACCTGACCGTCGAAGGGAGCATCCCCATGGACACCCGCCTCGTCGACCGCCCCGCTTTCCGGCTGGTCGGACACGCCGCCCGGGTACCGCTCATCCACCAGGGCGTCAACCCGCACATCCAGCAGCACATCGCCGCACTGCCGCAGGAGGCGCATGCCCGGCTCAAGGCCCTCGGCGACGCCGAACCGGCGGGCCTCCTCCAGGTCAGTGACGACGTCGACCCCGACGCGACGGAGGGAACCGAACTGACATACCTCCATGGGGTCGCCATGTCCCGGGACACGGCGGTGCCCGACGACCTCGACGCCATCGAGGTGCCGGCCGGCAAGTGGGCGGTGTTCAGCACGGCTGGACCGTTTCCGCAGGCTCTGCAGACAACCTGGGCCGCGACCGCGACCGAGTGGTTCCCCTCCAACCCGTGGCGACTCCGGCCAGGCCCCTCGATCGTCGCGTTGCTCGACCGCGCGGCCGACTTCGACGCGGCGACCTGTGAACTGTGGCTACCGGTCGAACCGGCGTGATGGGGCGTGGTCGGGGGGCAGGTGGTGGACATCGGCTGCTTCAGCCGTCGGCGGCGGTCCAGCGAGCGCGCCGCCGTACCCAGCGCCCGACCATCGTGTCCGCCCCGAGCTGCGGACAAAACGCGGCGGCCCCGTCCTCCCGTTGAGGGGAGGGCGGGGCCGTTTCGCCGGGGGAGCGGAGGTGTGGTCAGGCGTGGCGGCGGTTTCCGGTGATGACCCGGTAGAGGGCCAGCAGGATGAGCGAGCCGACGATGGCGGCGATCCAGGTGGACAGGTCGAAGAAGCCGTCGATGGAGTCCACGCCGAAGATGACCTTGCCGAGCCAGCCGCCGAGGAGACCTCCCGCGATACCGATGAGCATCGTGATGATGATGCCGCCCGGGTCCTTGCCGGGCATGAGCGCCTTGGCGATGATGCCCGCGAGCAGACCGATGAGTATCCAGGCGATGATGCCCATGATGTGTGTCTCCTACCTGGTCGTATAAAGGCTGTGTCAGAGACTCCGTGTGTTCCGTGTCAGCGATTTCAAACCCCCATATGTCCCGCGCGGCCCGCGGGCGCGCTGGACCGGACCGGATCCCTAGCCCGCCGCGATACGCAGCCTGATCGTGCGGGACTCGGGGCGGAGCGAGAACTCGGGCCACACGTCCGGGCCGCATGCCCGCGAGCCGAGGCCGTGTTGGGCCGCGTCGACAATCAGGTGACTCGTCGTGGAGCCGGTGAGCTCGAAGGGGTGCTCGGCCCGGGCGATCTGCTGGGGGGTGTGGCGGCTGAGGGTGAAGCCGGGGCGGCGGCCACGGGTGTCGGCGAGGGTCCTGATGCGAAGAACCTCGGCGGCACCACTGGTCAGTGTCAGCCGGCGCAGCTCCGAGCGGTGGCCGGTCTCCTGAGGGCGGGCGTAGTCGACGGAGAGGTCGCGGATGGTGGACGTGAAGTGGCCTGTGCGGGCAGCTCGGAGACTGTCGGGGTAGCACTCCAGCGGGCCCAGGCCGAACCACTGCGCTCCGTCGACGGGAGCCGCGACGTCGGGCAGACCGAAACGGATCCCGATCCGGGGCCACACCGTCCGCCAGCCGTGCGACGGTTCGATCTCGACGCGCAGTTCCAGCTCGTCGCCCTCGATCGACCAAGTGGACTCCACCATCACCCACGCCGCGGAGTTGGCCGCGGACACCTTGTCGAGAGTGCGCAAGGCATCCCCGGTGCGCTCCACGCGGATGCGCCGTGCGGTCAAACGGTCCAGGCCGTCACGACGCCACAGGTCGGCATGCGAGGTACCCGCGATGCTGTCGTCGCTCCCCTCGACTCCGTCGGACGGGCTTTCGTCGTTGTCGGTCGGCGCGCGGAACAGTTCCAGGTGTGGCCCCGTCACGGGGCGGTCGCCCAGGCGGACAAGGGATCCGCCGGTGAACTCGGCGATTCCGAGGGACCGGTTCCCGTCGCACGGCTGCCAGTCGCCCTGTTGGCGTACGGCGGGCACGGGACGACGTCCTGTGCGGTCCAGTTGTGCGGTCGCGAGCACATGTCCCGCCGGAGCCCAGGGTGTTGACGCCGCCAGTGCCACGTCGACCGTCAGCCAGGTCTCGCCGTCGGGTGCGGGGGTGACCGGAGGCAGTGGCGCCCACCCTGACTCTCCCGCGGCGAGCACGGGGACGTCCAGGTCGCCGGACGCCACGTGAACTCCGTCGTGCTCCACGCGCCAGCGGAAGCTGAGGTCCGTCGTGTCGGCCGTGTGCCGCAGGTTGGTGACCGCCATCTTCTCGCCGTCGAAGACGAGGTCGACGGGCCGCGTGACGGCCGCGAACTCGAACAGACTGGGACTGGGGACGTCGTTGCTCAGCAGCATGCCGTCCATGACGAAGTTGCCGTCGTGCACGACTTCACCGAAGTCGCCCCCGTAGGCGTAGTACGGCGTTCCGTCCGAAGCGGTGGCGAGGAGGCCGTGGTCGCGCCACTCCCACACGAACCCGCCGTGCAGGCGCGGGTACTGCCGTACGAGTGCCTCGTACTGGTCGAACGCGCCCGGTCCGTTGCCCATGGCGTGCGCGTATTCGCACAGGAGGAACGGCTTGGCGCGTTGCCGGGCGCTCTGCGCGGGGGTGCAGTTCAGCAGGGGGGAGCGCGCGCCGTCGGCTCCGATCTGCTCGGTCTCCGGCACCGAGGCGTACATGCGTGAGTAGATGTCGGTGTACTCGCCGGTGTAGTCGCCCTCGTAGTGCACCGGGCGGCCGGCGTCGCGGGCATGGACCCATGCCGACATGGCGGCCAGGTTCCCGCCGGTACCCGCCTCGTTGCCGAGTGACCAGATCACGATGCCGGGATGGTTCTTGTCCCGCTCGACCGTGCGCCGGATGCGGTCCAGGTAGACCTCGCGCCATGCCGGGTCGTCACTCGGGTTGCCCGCCCAGCCGACTTGGTCGAAGCCGTGCGTCTCCAGGTCGCATTCGAGGACCACCCAGAAGCCGAGTTCGTCCGCCAGGTCGAGCAGTCGGGGATGCGGCGGGTAGTGGCTGGTGCGGATGGCGTTGACGTTGAACCGCTTCATGCGGGCCAGGTCCTCCCGCGCGTGTGTCTCGTCGAAGACGCGGCCACGCTCGGGGTGCGCCTCATGGCGGTTCACTCCGTGGAAGACGACGCGTCGGCCGTTGACCAGGAACAGGTCGCCGCGGATCTCGACGGTACGGAATCCCACCCGCAGCGTGATGGTCTCCGCGGCCGTGGACACGGTGGCCCCGTACAGGCGGGGCTCCTCGGCCGACCAGGGCCGCGCGTCGGGGACGCCGAGGGGGGCGATCGCGCCCGGTGCGGTCCAGACGTGCTCGATGTCGAGTTCGGGTATGCGCAGGGTGACCGGGAAGGCGGACGCGTCGGCGGTGATCTCCGCCTCGATCCGTCCGTGACCGCCGTCGAATCCGGTGCGCAGCCACACGTCCTCGATGCCGCCGACGGGCCGGGCGAGGAGCGTGACGTCGCGGAAGATGCCCGGCAGCCACCACTGGTCCTGGTCCTCGACATAGCTGGCCGCCGACCACTGGTGCACGCGCACCGCGACGGTGTTGTCGCCCTCGCGGACCGCGGTGGTCACGTCGAACTCGTGGGCCAGTCGGCTCCCGCTCGCGCCGCCGACCTCGACGCCGTTCACCCACACCCGGAACATCGACTCGACACCGTCGAAGCGCAGCAGCACACGCTCGGCGTCCGACCAGTCGGCGGGCAGGTCGAAGTGCCGGCGGTAGTCGCCTGTCGGGTTGTCGTCCGGGACGTACGGCGGGTCGATCGGGAAGGGGAACTGAATGTTCGTGTAGATCGGCCGGCCGTATGCCCCGTCACCCTCCAGCACCCAGTGGGAGGGCACCGGGATGCTGTCCCAGCCGTGGTCGTCGAAGCCGTCCGCCGCGAAGTCCTCCGGTCCGGACGCCGTGGGCGAGAGGCGGAAGCGCCACGGACCGTTCAGGGAGAGCGACGGCGCGTCGGAGTGCAGCCACGAGCGCGCCGGACGCAGCGCGCCACGTCCAGGGGTGACGTCGGAGACATGGGGGGAGAGCTCGTTGGACAAGTGGTCACAACTCTTTCTTGATGTCACGTGCGACGGGGCTACGAGGGGCGCGACGGTCCTTCAGCGGAGGACGACCGTGCGGATCTCCCAGGGGCCGAGGGCGAGTTCGAGTTCGGCCGCGGCCTGCGCCCGCGAGATCGGGCGGCCGAGCAGATCCACGGTGGTGACCTCGGAGAACGTCCCCGTCACACGGACGGTCGACGCGGTGTCGCGCATCGCGGCCATGCGCACCTCGATGCCGGCCCCGGAGACGTCGTCGGTGACACGGCGGACACCGGACACCAGGACGTCCTGGCCGTCGACGCGCAACCCGAGTGTGTCGGGCGGCAGTTGGCCGGCGGCGACGGCGGTCCCACGAGTGACGAGCACGTCGTTGCGGAACTCCTCGGCGAGCGAGACCGCGTGGGCCCCTCGCCAGCCCGTGGCCGACGGGACGACGGCGAAGCGGTTCTCGATCCGCAGACCGAGGTCCTGGGCACCCGGCGCCGGGATCTCGCTCGCGGCGGGCTCGTCGCGCAGGGGATGGATGTTGACGCTGATCGACCCGATCGCGCGCAGCAGGGTGAGGGCGAGTTCGGAGCCGTCGTCGACGAGTTCGTACTCGCTGGAGTGGTCGAGGAGAACAGTGGCGGGGCCCGCGGACACGAAGGTACCGGCGGGGAAGGTCGGCAGCGGGTGCTCGCCCCAGCCGCCCTCGGCGGTGAGCCCCCGCTCGGTGACGGCGAACTGGCCGGCGGACGAGGACGCGGTCACCGGCTCGGGCAGCGGTACGTGGAAGCGCAGCCGGTGATCCGCGGACCGGTTCAGGAACGCGGTGGAGATACGCACGAACGGTTCGCCGGTGCGTACCTCGACGAGCATCTCCACCGGTGTCGGCAGGGTCCGCTCGTCGCGCACGTCACGATCGTCGGAGAGGGCGGCGGGCCACGCGTAGACGCGGGTGACCCGCAGCCGTGAACGCAGCGGACCGTCCTCGATGAGGTCGACGGTGAGTTCTGCCGGTTCCCGCACGAGGACGTCGTGCGCCGGGGGAGCGTAGTTGTAGCTGTCGCCCCGGTCACCGCCGTCGACGAGGCGGCCGACCCCGCTCAGCCGGCTGCCGTCGGGTCCGGTGATGTCCAGCGTGCCGTCGGCGGCGACGGTCACCGCGACCAGGCCGTTGGAGAGCGTGCGGCCCGTCGCGGTCGCGGGTGTGTACGCGGACGGTGCGGGCGTGTCCGGACCGGGAGAGGTCGCGGAGGAGCCCGGCGCGGTGGAGCCGCCCTCGCGGGACTCGACCCGGAAGGAGGTCAGCCCGGAGGCGGGCACCCTGACGGGAACGAGTGCGGTGGCGCGGGCCTCCTCCAATGTCAGCACGCGCCACTCGCCCGGATGGGCGGCAGCGGCGGCGGCGACCTCCTTGCGCAGGATCAGCAGGTCGAACGGTCCGCCGGAGGGGACCTCCGCGAGGTGGAAGACCAGCGAGCCGGGATTGAGGTCGTAGTGGTCGATGAGCCGGCCGAACAGTTCGCGGCGGTGGATACGGCGCAGCACGCGCTCGAGCTGTGAGGCGTCCATGCGCTCGTCGCTGAGGACCGTCGGTGCCTCCGAGATGAGCTGCACGGGGTGCTCCGACCCGTCGGCGAAGGCCGCGACCGGGCTCGTCCCCTCAGGCGGCGCGACGACGTTCACCTCGACCAGCGAAGTGCGCTCGAACGGCAGCGGGTTGGCGACCAGATGGGCGTCGCTCGGCACCAGGCCGGCGGGCTCGGCGAGCGCCGCGTCCCGGACGGCGCGCGCCGTCTGCGCGGCCTCCGCCAGGCGCGCGGCGACCTGGTCGCACGTCTCGTCGGTGCCGGAACCGACGACCGAGTCGTGCGCGCTCGACTCGATGATCTTGTGCCAGGCGAGAGTGAGGAACGGCGAGTCGTCGCGCCGGGACCACAGGGCGTTCATGCGCTCGGCGTGGTCGACCGTGCGCTCGGCCACCGCCATCCGCTGCTTCAGGCCGAGGCGGACGGAGAGCACGCCCGGGAGGATGTTGCCGCGCACATGGCTGCGCAACTCGCCGGTGACGACGGCCGGCACCTCGTCACGCACATGCTCGCGGAGGTACTCGTCCAGTGTCGCCACGGTGATGGGACGCCCCTCGCCGGACGCCTGCCGCAGCCACGCGGCGAGGTGCGGGTCGGGCGCGTTGTGGTCGGTGCCGGCCATCGCCAGCACCGGGTCGGTGCCCCAGCGGCCGGCCGTCATCTCCGCGTAGTCGTTCAGCGCGCGCCCGATCCGGTCGGGCACCAGCAGCACGTCGAGCCCGTTGTCGTAGCCGTCGAAGAGGAACTCGGTGCGCACCTCGGAGCCGTCGGGCGCGCGCCAGCGGAAGGCGTGGCCGTCGACGGAGCCGGGCACGCCACGCCACAGAGCCGCGTGCCCGATGCCGGCGCGCGCGAGGATCTGCGGCATCTGCGCGACGTGGCCGAACATGTCGGGCAGATAGCCGACGGCCATCGCACCCCCGAGTTCCGCCGCCGCGGACCATCCCATCTGCAGGTTGCGGACGATGGTCTCGCCCGAGCAGAGGAACTCATCGAGCAGGATGAGCCAGGGCCCGACGGCCAGCCGTCCCGCGCCGACCAGGGCCGCCACACGGTCGCGGTTCTCCGGCCGCATCTCCAGGTAGTCCTCGACCGCGGCCATCTGCCCGTCGACGGTGAACCGGAAATCGGGGTTCGCCTCGGCCGTCTCCAGGACGGTGTCGAGGGCGGTGACCAGCCGGTGCCGGAACACCTGGAACGGCTCGTACCATTCCCGGTCCCAGTGGAAGTGGGGCACGAAGACAGCGGAGTTGCTCATGGCGGCGAGACCTTCTCTACGGGCCGGGCGTGCGGAGGCGGGAGGACGCGGCTGCGGTCACTTGAGCGAACCGGCTGCCAGGCCGGTGCGCCAGAACCGCTGGAGGAGGATGAACACGATGATCACGGGCACGATCGACACGAGCGAACCGGTGATGACGGACTGCTGCAGGAGCGGCGCCCGGGCGGTCTGACCGTTCCACTGGTACAGGCCGAGCGTGATCGGGAAGAGCGACTCCTTCTGCAGCATGACCATCGGCAGGAAGAAGTTGTTCCAGATGGCCACGAACTGGAACAGGAAGATGGTCACCAGCGCGGGCGTCATCAGCTTGAACGACACGGAGAAGAACGTGCGGAACTCACCCGCACCGTCCAGGCGTGCCGACTCGATCAGCTCCTGGGGAACGGCGGCGGTGGCGAAGATGCGGGCCAGGTAGACGCCGAACGGGCTGACGATGCTGGGCAGGAACACCGCGAGGTAGGTGTTGACGATCCCGGTCGCCGAGAACAGCAGGAACAGAGGCAGCGCCAGCGCGGTGGTGGGTACGAGAACACCGCCGAGGACGACGGAGAAGAGGAACTCCCGCCCGCGGAAACGGAACTTGGCCAGGGCGTAGCCGCAGAGCGCGGAGATGAGCGTGCCCACGGCGGCGCCCAGCACGGCGTAGATGACGGTGTTGACCGCCCAACGGCCGAAGATCCCGTCGCTGCGGGTGAACAGGACACGCAGGTTGTCGAACAGGTTGAAGTGCGAGAACGCCAGCCCGTTGGTGGAGGCGAGGTCGCCCTGCGGCTTGGTGGCCGCGACGATGAGGAAGTAGATCGGCAGCAGGAAGTAGATCGCGAGCAGGAGCATCAGGGCCATGGCCGCTGAACGGCTGACGCGGCTTTCACGGTGTGTGGACGCGTTGCTCACAGGCCGGCCCTCTTCGAGGTCAGTCGCATGAATCCGAAGCTCAGGACGAAGGTGATGACGGCGATGACCACGGAGATCGCGGCGGCCTGCTGGTAGTTGTTCCCCGAGGCCACGGCATAGGCGAGCATGTTCGGCGTGAACGTGCTCGAGATGTTCGAGGAGATCTGGCGCAGCACGGCCGGCTCCGCGTAGAGCTGGAGCGTTCCGATGATCGAGAACACCGTGGTCAGGACGATCGAGGGGGCGATGATCGGAACCTTGATCCGCCACGCGATGGCCCAGTTGCCGGCGCCGTCGAGCTTGGCGGCCTCGTACAGCTCCGTCGGGATCGACTGGAGGGACGAGTACATGATGAGCATGTTGTAGCCGGTCCACAGCCAGGTGGAGACGTTCGCCGCCGACCAGAGCACCGCGCCCGGGCCGAGGAAGTCGGGGTGCAGACCGATGCCGTTCAGCAGGTCGACGACGGGGCTGAGCTGGGGCGAGTAGAGGTACGACCACATGATCGCGGCGATCACCCCGGGTACGGCGTACGGCATGAACGCGGCGATACGGAAGACGGATTTGAGCTTCAGCAGGGGAGTGTCGAGGAGCAGCGCCATGACGAGGGCGACGAGCAGCATGACCGGCACCTGCACGATGCCGAACAGTCCGATGCGTCCGATGCTCGACCAGAACTCGGTGTTCTCGAACACCTTCTGGTACTGCTCGAACCCGCCGAAGGTCGTGTAGGAGGTGCCGTACTGGCCTCCGGTGCGGTGCACGGCGCGGAAGCTCTGCCAGAGCGCGTAGCCGACCGGCACCAGGTAGAACAGCACGAACGGGAGGAAGAAGGGGATCAGGAACGCGGTGATGGTGCCCGCCCGGGGGCCGCCGCCGTGGGGAAGACGACGGCGGCGGCCCCCGGTGGACGGCACCTCACGGGTCGTACGCGTGCGGGTCGCGAGGTCGGTCATGCCGTGCTCACTCGCCTGCCGTGACCGGGATCGCCTGGTCCTTCATCGACTTCAGCGCGGACGACTGGGCGGCGGAGAGCGCGTCGGCGAGGGTGCCGTCACCGGCGGCGGCCTTGGCCATCGCGTCCTGCAGGGCGAGGTTCACCGTCTTCTGGGTGGGGCCCCAGGCGAAGCTGGTGTCGATCTTCTTGGACGAGTCCGCGAAGACATCGAAGATCTTCTCGTTGTTGTAGTACGGAACGCCCTCGGACAGGGCGGGCAGTTGCAGCCCGGCGTCGGCGGCCGGGTACAGGCCGCCCAGCTTGTTCTCCAGCGCGAGGGCCTCGGGGTCGGTGGTGAGCCAGGTGTTGAACTTGGCCGACTCGTAGAGGTGCTTGCCGCCCTTCATGAACGCGACGGTCGAGCCGCCCCAGTCACCGGACGTGCCGTCGGCACCCCAGGTCGGCATCGGCACGATGCTCCACTTGCCGGCCTGCTCGGGAAGGTTGTCGCGGAACATGCTGTAGCCCCAGGCGGCGCCCACGTAGCTGGCGATCCGGTCCTTCTGGTACGCGGCGTACATCTGCGTCGAGCCGTTGGCGAGGTCGGTGCGAACGAGCTTGGCGGCGATCAGCTTCTGCCAGTAGTCGGCGACCTGCCTGCTCTGCTGCGACGCGACGGTGACGTGCCATTTGTCGCCGGAGTAGCCGTACATCCTGGCCTTGTTCTGCCAGATGAGCCCGTTGAACCACTCGGCGTTGTTGGGGTCGAAGAACGTGATGTCGAGGTCGGGGTCGGCCTTGTGCAGCTTCTCGGCGGCCGCCGCGTACTCGTCCCAGGTCTTCGGTATGTCGATGCCGTGCTTCTTGAACAGGTCGCTGCGTACGTACAGCGCCATCGGGCCGGTGTCCTGCGGGAGGGCGAACACGCCGGTGCCCCCGAAGCTGGACTGCGACCAGGTCCACGGCACGAACTTCGACTTGGCGGCGCCGGCGGCCGAGCAGGCCGAGGCGTCCACGAAGGCGTTCTGTGTCCGCAGGTTGGGCAACTGGTCGTAGCCGACCTGGGCGAGGTCCGGCGCCTTGCCCGCCTTGAGGGCGTTGCCGAGGGTGCCGTACTGGTCGTTGGAGATGTTCTTCGTCTCGACGTGGATGTCCGGGTTCTGCTTGTTCCACAGGGCGACGACCTTGTCCATACCCGGAACCGTGTTCCAGTACTGGAGCGTCACCTTGCCCTTCGTGGGCTCGCAGGACTTCGCGGACGACTCGGTGGACGGGTCGGACGATGAGCATCCGGCGAGTACGACGGAGCCGGCGGCCGCGGCGACGACGGCAAGGCGGATGCGCGTGCGTGTGCTGCTCATATTTTCCGTTCCAGACAACGGCTAGCGACGGTGCTAGACGGCTCGATGCGGAACCCGCGGGCTGAACACCCTGTGGGCGGAAGGCATTCGCTGCGGCAATGTCGGCGCAAGCGCCGAGTTGTCGGGGCGACGTGGTCGAAACAGCTGTTCATGGATACTTGTGAGCGCTCCCGTGAACGCTCACGGGAGCGTTCACGGGAAGGCCCGGAAATACCCCGCGCCATGCAATGCGGAGTGGTCGGAAGTCTGCGCTCCGGCGCGCTTCCACGTCAAGACATACGATGCGGACGCGTTCGCGGCGGGTCAGGCCGAACCGCTCAACCGCAGCTCGGCACGGACGATCAGGTCGTCGGCCACCTGCGTGCGCGGTTCCGACAACAGTCGTGCGACCTGCTCGATGGCGAGTGCGCCGAGCTGCCGGGTGTCGAGAGCGACACTCGTCAACGGGGGTTCCAGGAGGGCCCCGAGCTGAAGTCCGTCGAATCCGATCACCGCCAGATCCTGCGGAACGCTCTTGCCGAGGCGCCGGGCCTCACGAAGCGCGCCGATCGCGATGATGTCGTTGAACGTGAAGACGGCGGTGACATCGGGATGGGCTCCGAGCAGTTCCCTGAGCGCCTTGCCGCCGCCGTCGGCCGTCTGATCCGCGCCCACGACCATCCCCGCGTCGATGCCGTGCGCCTGTGCGGCCGAGGTGAACCACGCGTGCCGGATGCTCGGTTCGGCCCGGGTGTGGTGGTCGAGCATGCCGATCCGTGCGTGGCCCTTCGCGGCCAGGTGCGCGATCGCGGCGTGGACCCCGTCCTGGCCTTCGATCCGGATCGACGTGAACCGCGAGGACCCGCTCTCACGCCCGATGAGCACCACCGGCATGCCGCGGGTGAACGACTCCAGTTCGCTGTCCGGACAGCTGAAGTAGCCGATGACGGCATCGACCTGCGAACTGATCACCTGAAGCGTGCCACGCTCCTCCTCCGCACGGTCGGCGGTGTCGTACACGACGACATGCCAGCCGCGCGACCGGGCGGCTTCCAGTGCGGAGGCCGCGACCTCGGTGAAGAACGGGTTGAGCAGATCCGGGATGACCAGCCCGATCGTCATCGTGTCCTGACGGACCAGGCCACGGGCGAACCGGCTCGGCCGGTACCCCAGCGCGTGAGCGGCGTCCAGCACACGCTGTTTGGTGTCGCCGTCGATCTCGTCCTTGTCGTTGAGGGCCCGCGACACGGTCTGCCGGGACACTCCGGCGGACCTGGCGACGTCATTGATCGTGACCCTCCGGGGCTCCGTCCCCGATTTCGACACCATCGCCTACCTCCTGCTTCTCGCAAACGCCGGTGCGCGCAGCCTGAGTATGCACGTAGGGGGCGGCCCGAAGTCCGTCACGGCCGGTGTCATGGTGGCCTGGCAACTGCTGACGCCCCCGCGGAAGCTACGCACGAGGCGCCGGCCGGGGACTTCCCCTGCCGGCGCCTCGTGCGGGTCCCTGAACACCCGGGCCAGGTGTCAGTGCGCGGCGTTCGGTGCCGCGGGCTCACCGTGGGCGACGGGCTTCGCGTTGACCAGGAAGGCGGCGGAGAGTCCGGCGAGGACCATCGCGCCGACCGCGTACCAGATGGCGTGGGTGTAGCCGTGCACCACGCCGGCCGCCACGACCTGCGCCTTGCGGGACGGGTCGGTGAGGTGGCTGCCGATGTACGTGGACGTGGCGGAGGTGGCGATGGTGTTGAGCAGTGCCGTGCCGAGCGAACCACCCACCTGCTGCGAGGTGTTGACCATGGCAGAGGTGACACCGGCGTCCTGCGGTCGCACGCCCTGCGTCGCGGTGGAGAACACGGGCATGAAGGTGAGACCCATGCCGAGGCCCAGGATGAGTTCGGCGGGCAGCACGTGCGTCGCGTACGAGGAGTCGACGCCGAGCTGGGTCAGGATGAGCAGGCCGCAGGCGGCCAGGGTCATGCCGGGCACCATGAGGGCGCGGGCCGGGACACGGGACAGCAGCCGGGCGGAGATCTGCGTCGAGCCGACGATGATCGCGGCGGACATCGGCAGGAACGCCAGTCCGGTCCTGACGGGGGAGTACCCGAGGATGCCCTGCAGGTAGTAGGTCATGAACAGGAACAGGCCGAACATGCCGATCGTGGCGAAGCCCATGGTGAGGAAGCAGCCGGCCCGGTTCCGGTCGCGCAGGATGCGCAGCGGCAGCAGCGGGGACTTGGCGCGGGACTGCCACAGGACGAACAGGGCGAGGAGCAGCACACCGCCGACGAGCAGCGAGATGACCATCGAGTCGCCCCAGCCGCGCGGCTCGGCCTCGGAGAAGCCGTACACGATGGCGATGAGGCCGCCGCAGCCGAGGATCACGCCGGGCACGTCGAGCCGAACGTCCTTGTGACCGGGGCGGTCGTGCAGCAGGATGACCGCGCCGATGACGGCGACGATCGCGATCGGGATGTTGACGTACAGGCACCAGCGCCAGTTCAGGTACGAGGTGAGGATGCCGCCGAGCAGGAGGCCGACCGCACCGCCCGCGCCGGCCAGCGCGCCGTAGATGCCGAACGCCTTGCCGCGTTCGCGCGGGTCGGTGAAGGTCGTCGTCATCAGGGACAGCGCCGACGGCGCGAGGAGTGCGCCGAAGACGCCCTGCGCGGCCCGGGCGCCGAAGAGCATCGCGGAGCCGGTCGCGGCACCGCCGACCGCGGACGCGGCGGCGAAGCCGATCAGGCCGACGATGAAGGTCCGCTTGCGGCCGACGAGGTCGGCGACACGGCCGCCGAGCAGCAGCAGGCCGCCGAAGGCGAGGGTGTAGGCCGTGATGACCCACTGGCGGTTGCCGTCCGACATGCCGAGGTCCTGCTGGGCGGACGGCAGCGCGATGTTCACGATGGTCGCGTCGAGAACCACCATGAGCTGGGCCAGGGCGATGACGACCAGGCCCCACCAGCGGCGGGGATCGGCCGGCTCGGCCGAGACGGAGGCGTGCGAGCCCGGTGCCGTCCGGGTGGCGCCGGCGGGTATGGAGTCACTCATGTCGAGGACGTCGCTTCCTTGGTGAGGCATGCGCCGCGAGGGGCGGCGCGGGACGGAGGATGGTGTTCCGGCGCAACTGGGCCCGGTACGCGGTGGGACGGTGGCGGAAGGTGCGATGGAAGGGAACAGGCGGTTCCCTTCCATCGCCCCGTCCGCGGAGTCTGTGAAGCGCATGCGTGCGGGTGCCGGTGTGCAGCACCGCAGATAGTCAGCAGTGCTGATTATCAGAAGCAGGATACGCTACCTCGTATGACGGACGACGCCGAACTGTCCGACCTCCTCACGCTCCGGCTGGGGTACCTGGTCAAGCACGCCTATCTCGACATCGCCGCACTCATGGCCAGTGCGCTGGAGCCGTACGGCGTGCTCCCTCGCGAGCTGGGCGTGCTCTCGGTGATCGGGGCGGACGGCGCCGAACGCTCACAGAACGAGTTGGCCTCGGCGATCGGCATGGACCGCACGACGATGGTGGCCGTCATCGACGTACTCGAAGGCCGCGGACTGGTGGAACGCCATCGCAGCGCGCGGGACCGGCGCCGCAACGTGGTGACTCTCACGGACGCCGGTGTCACCTGCCTGCGGGGCGCGGAACAGGCCCGCGCCGAGGCCGAAGCGGCCTACCTCGCTCCGCTGGACGCCGATGCGGCACGGGTGCTGACCGACGCGCTGCGCGTCCTCCACCACGCGCACGCCGCCCCGCACGGCGGGCGTCTGCTGGGCGCCGCCGAGCCGACGGCCCAGGCGCACTGCCCCGAGGCCGCCGGCGAATCAGCCGGAACCTGACGCCGACGAATCGGCCGGAACCTGACAGGGCGGGTGCGCCGACCGGTTCGGTCAACGCACCACCGTATCGGCCCAGTTGTTCGCCGACCCACCCCCAACTACCAGGGCACTTCGCCCTCGTCGTCGAAGAAGCGGCCCGTCGGTCCGTCGGCCGGTACGGTCGCCAGGCGGATCGCGGAGGCCGCGCCCTGCTGCGGCGTACGCACTCCCCGGAAGCCGTTGAGGTCGGTTGCCGTATAACCGGGGCAGACGGCGTTGATGAGGATGTTCGTGTCGGCCAGTTCCTTGGCGTACTGCACGGTGACGGCGTTGAGGAACGTCTTGGACGGTGAGTAGGCGACGGAGATGGGGCCGACCTCGGCGCCCGGAGTCGTCTGGAGCGTGAGGGAGCCGACGCTGCTGGAGACGTTGACGATCCGCGGCGACGGCGAACGACGGAGCAGCGGAAGCAGCGCGTTCGTCACGCGGATGACCCCGATCACGTTGGTCTCGACGGCGGCCCGCACCCTGTCCACGTCGACCGTGGAGGGCTCCTGCGGTCCGCCACCTGTGATCCCCGCGTTGTTGACGAGCGCGTCGAGACGCCCGGCCCGCTCCTCCACGAACCGGGCCGCCGCGGTCACACTCGCGTCGTCGGTCACGTCCAGCGGAACGCCGAACGCGTCGACTCCGGCCGCGCGGAGCTTCTCCACGGCGGCCTCGCGCCGCTCCTCGTCCCGGGCGCCGACCCCGACGGTCCAGCCCAGAGCGCCGAGCCCCGCGGCGATTTCATACCCGATTCCCTTGTTGGCTCCGGTCACCAGCGCGACCTGCGGATGACGGGCGATGTTCGTTTCACTCATGACATCCATGCTTCTCCCGGCCCGGGCACCCGTCCAAGACCGATCGGGTGGCCGGCGATACCGCCCGGGTATCGCTCCTGGCAGCCCCGGCTAGGCTGGCGCAATGGAGACGCGTGAACTGCGGTACTTCGTCGCGGTCGCCGAGGAACTGCACTTCGGCAGGGCCGCGCAACGACTCGGCATCGCCCAACCCCCGTTGAGCAGGGCGATCGCCCAGCTCGAACGACGGCTGGGTGCCACGCTCCTGAACCGTGACAGCCGCGGTGTCGCGCTCACCGCGGCCGGGACGGTGCTCCTCCAGGAGGCGGGAGCGGCACTGGACGCGGTCGAGGCCGCCGAGCGTCGAACCCGTCGGGCCGCCCTCGCCACGACCGGTCGCCCCGCCGTCGTCCTCGCCGCGAAAGCGGGTGCCTCCGGCGAGCTCCTGGCGAAGATCCTGGCCGCCTACGCCGCCGAACCCGGTGCCGTCCGCGTGGACGTCATCCTGTGCGGGCCGGGGGAGCAGGCCCGTGTACTGCACGACGGCCGGGCCGACGTGGCGATCCTGCACCGGCCGTTCGACGACACGGCCGGCTTCGACACCGAGGACCTGCGCACGGAGCGCCAGATCGTGATCCTTCCGGCGGGCCATCCTCTCAGCACCCGCCCCCACCTCCGCCTCGACGAGATCACCGACCTGTCCGACCTGCCCCTGCCTCGCTGGCCGCGACCCGACGGAACCTTTGCGGACGGCCCGGGCCCGCAGATACGCGACCACACCCAGCTCACCCAACTCGTCGCGCTCGGCCGGGCGTGCGCGATCGTCCCTGAGTCGGCATGCGCCGGCCTCGGCGAGGACCTCACCGCCGTACCGGTCCCCGACGCCCCGCACGTCACCACCGTCATCGCCTGGCCCCCGCACAGCCGCTCGCCGGAGGTCGCGGGCCTGGTCCGGGCCGCTGTCATGCTGTGACCTGAAACGCGGCACTTTGCGTTCAAGTAGTACCTGCAAGCAATGTGCAGCAAGCTGGATGCTGTGGCTGAGAACAACCGATCGGGATGGCACCGCATACGTACGTCGATGACCCGCAAGGAGTGGGTCGGTGTCGGAGGGATGGCGGCGTTCATCCTGACGCTGCACGTCATCGGCTGGTTCACGCTGGTCGTGATCGTCGCTCCGGAGAACTACAGCCTGGGCACCAAGACCTTCGGCATCGGTATCGGTATCACCGCGTACACGCTGGGTATGCGGCACGCCTTCGACGCGGACCACATCGCGGCGATCGACAACACCACCCGGAAGCTGATGAACGACGGGCAGCGTCCGCTGTCCGTCGGCTTCTGGTTCTCCCTCGGTCATTCCAGCATTGTCTTCGCACTCGCCTTCCTGCTCTCGTTCGGCGTCAAGGCCCTGGCAGGTCCGGTGCAGAACGGCGACTCCGAGCTGCACGGCGTCACCGGCTGGATCGGCACCACCGTCTCCGGGGTCTTCCTCTACGTCATCGCGATCATCAATCTGCTCATCATGGCGGGGATCTGGAAAGTCTTCCGCGAGATGCGCTCCGGCCACTACGACGAGGCCGCGCTGGAGGAACAGCTCGACAAGCGGGGCTTCATGAACCGCATCCTCGGCCGTCTCATGAAGTCGATCACCAAGCCCTGGCAGATGTACCCACTGGGCCTGCTCTTCGGCCTCGGCTTCGACACCGCCACCGAGATCGCGCTGCTGGTCCTGGCCGGCTCGGGCGCGGCCTCCGGGCTGCCCTGGTACGCGATTCTCTGCCTGCCGGTCCTGTTCGCGGCCGGGATGTCGCTCCTGGACACGATCGACGGATCATTCATGAACTTCGCGTACGGCTGGGCCTTCTCCAAGCCGGTCCGCAAGGTCTACTACAACCTCACGATCACCGGCCTGTCCGTCGCGGTCGCCCTGATCATCGGAACCGTCGAACTCCTCGGCCTCTTCGCCGAGAAGGCCGGCCTGCACGGTGTCTTCTGGGACTGGATCTCCGGCCTCGACCTGAACATCATCGGCTACGTCATCGTCGGCCTGTTCTTCGCCACCTGGACCGTCGCCCTGCTGGTGTGGAAGTTCGGGCGGATCGAGGAGAAGTGGACGGCGGACCTCGCGCAACCGGCCGAACAGGAAGCCGAGTAGGGCAACTTCGGCGGCACGGCGCACCGGGTTCCCTCTTGCCGACGAGGGAACCCGGTGTGGTCAGGCTCCCGCTTGAAGGCGGAGGCCCGTCAACGTCAGCTCCAGTGCGGAGCGGAACTGGTCGACGTCGTCGTGGCCGTCGAACTCGTCGACGATCTCGTGCACGAAGGGGAATTCCTCGGGGTCGAGCCTCCGCCACGCCTCGGCGTAGCGGCCGAGGAACTCGTCGCGGTTCACGGCGCCGTCGAGGACCTCCTGGGGCGGCTCCTGTCCCATGTCGACGGCGGAGCCGACGACGACCCCCACGATCGCGGACACGGCGTGAAACCGCTGGTGCGCGGTGAGATTCAGGCGAAGAGTCTGCCGGCCGAGCCTCTCGTACAGATACAGGGAGTTGCTCTGGTCGTTCGCGTTGCGCATGAAGTAGGCGCCCAGCCAGGGCCGGTCCACGATCGCGTCGAACAGGGTCACGGCCATGCCGCGAAGGTCGTCGATCGGGTCGTCGCTGCTCGGGAGTTTCTCCACGTCGGCCAGCACCGTGCCCATCACGTGGTCGGTGGCGCGGTCGAGCAGTTCGTCCTTGCTCGCGACGTACCAGTAGATGCTGGCGACGCCGCCGCCGAGGCGCTGTGCGAGCGCCCGGAAGGTCAGCGCCGACGCGCCGGCCTCGTCGAGCAGGGCCACCGTCTCGGTGAGCACGGACTCCATCGAGTGCGAGGCCCGTCGACGTCCCGCGCTTGAGCGGTCTTGCAGGCGTGCCATGGCTTCCATCCCGTCGCGTCTTGCGTCGTATCGAACGTTGTTCTATCGTAGCGCATCGTACGTTGTTCGATAGCCGAACGACGTTCGATCGAGAGGACCGTGTTGACCACCGCCACGCTTCAACCTCCGTCACGCAGCACCTACCCGTCCCTAGGCGCGGCGTGGATTCCCCTGGCTGCCCTCTGCCTGGCCTTCTTCGTCGAGATGGTCGACAACACGTTGCTGTCGATCGCGCTGCCCACGATCGGTCGCGACCTCGGCAGCGGCACAACCGCGCTGCAGTGGGTCACCGGCGCGTACTCGCTGACCTTCGGCGGCCTGTTGCTCACCGCCGGGTCGATGGCCGACCGGCTCGGCCGCCGCCGGGTGCTGCTGATCGGACTCGCGGTGTTCGGCTCGCTGAGCCTGTGCGTCGTCCTGGTCACCACAGCCGGCGAACTCATCGCCCTGCGCGCCGCACTCGGCATAGCCGCCGCGGCCATGGCCCCGATCACGAACTCGCTGGTCTTCCGCCTGTTCGACGACAAGGCCCTGCGGATGCGTGCCATGACGGTGATGATCGTCGTCGGCATGTCCGGCTTCGTTCTCGGGCCGTTGCTCGGCGGTACCGCGCTCGCCCACGTGCGGTGGGAGTGGCTGCTGGTGGTCAACGCCCCGATCGCGCTGATCGCGTGTATCGGAGTCCGCCTCGGCGTGCCGGCCGACCGGCCGGAGGACCTGACCAAAGACGCGCTCGACGTGCCGGGCGCCGTCCTGAGCGTCAGTGCCATCGGGCTCGCCTGCTACTCGCTGACCAGCGGTGTCGAGCACGGCTGGCTCTCCGCGATCACCATCGCGTCGATCGCGGGCGCCGTCGTGGCGGCGCTGGCGTTCATACGGCACGAGCGGCGCAGCGCGGCACCCATGCTTGATCTGGGTCTCTTCACGAACGGCACCGTCCGCGGCGCCGCCATCGCGCAGATCGGCACGTCCATCGCGATGGCCAGTGTGATGTTCGGACTGATCCTGCACTTCCAGTACGCCTACGGCTGGAGCCCGGTGCGGGCCGGGCTCGCCAACCTGCCGATCATCGTGACCATGCTCGCCGCGACTCCCCTGTCCGAGTGGCTCGGACGCCGGTTCGGCCACCGCATCGCCTGCCTGGTGGGTGCGGCCTGCCTGGCCGGCTCGCTGGCAGGTCTCTCCTGGGGGGTCGACCACGGATACGCCGCCATCGCCGTCTGCATGGTGCTCATGACCGTGGGGCTGCGCACCGTCATGACGATCTGCGCGGTCGCCCTCGTCGACGCGATGCCGAGCAACCGCACCTCCATCGGTGCCGCGCTCAACGACACCGCACAGGAGGTCGGTTCCAGCGTCGGTACCGCAGTCGTCGGCACCCTGATCGCGGCCTTGGTCACCACCCAGCTCCCCGCCGGAACCTGGAGCAGCGACCTCGTCGCGTCGTTCTTCCACGGCGAACGGATCACCTACGCCGTTCTCGCGGTCGTCGTCGGACTGATCGCGGCCACCGGCGCCCTGAGCCTCACCGACTCCCACACCGTCGAGGAGGCCGACGTCGAGGAAGCCGCCTGAGGGCGGGGGCGGCGAGGGTGTGACGGCACGACGCGGTCATCCCGCAGGCAGGCTCACGACGAATCTGGCCCCTGCGGCGTTGCGGTGATCGAATCGCAGGTCTCCGTCGGCGGAGCGGGCGAGGCGTCGGGCCAGCGGCAGTCCCAGGCCCGCGCCGGTGTGTCCGTCGGCGGTGTCGGCGCGGCGGCCGGGTTCGAAGAGGTGGGGGACGAACGGGGGCGGCACGCCGGGTCCGTCGTCGGTCACGTCGATCCGTACGCCGTCGGATGCCTCGTGCAGGTGGACGGTGACGCGGGTGCGGGCGTAGCGGCACGCGTTGGCGAGGAGCGGGCTGACGATGCGTTCGAGGAGAGCGGGTGAGACACCGATCGTCGGGCACGACCCCTCTACGGCGATCGTCAAGTGAGCGGGCGGGTACGAGGTTTCGGCGAGTCGGCGCAGTGCGATGAGGGGGTCGGCCGTGCCCGGAGTGGCGGTCGCGCCGTCGCGGACGTCGTCCAGGAGGGTGTCGCAGATCGTTCGCATGGACCTGGCGGCATCGGTGATGACCTGGTGGGTGGCGCGGGTTTGATCGGCGGTGCGGGGGCGGCTCTGCCACCAGTCGAGCTCGGCGATGATGCGGCTCAGCGGGGTGCGGAGTTCGTGCGACAGCTCCCCGGTGAGCTGCTGTTCGTGACGCAGGAGCGTGCGAATGCGGTCGAGCAGGGAGTCCAGTGACGTGCCGAGGCGCGTGAGTTCGGCGGGGTGCCCCTCACTGCCGAAGCGTTCCGCCGAGGCCACGGCGCCCCACTGGGCGGCCTGGTCGGTCATCGCGCGGACGGGGCGGAGTGCGCGTCCGACGGCCAGCCGCGTGAGCGCGTAGGTGGAGGCGAGCATGACGGCGTCCAGAGCGAGCGAGCCGAGGAGCAGGGTGTCGGCCGAACTTCGGTACGGGGAGAGGTCCAGGGCGGTGATCACTGTCGCCTCGGCGCGTCCCCCGGCTACCGGGAGCGCGCACAGCCGGAACGGCCTGTGGGAGGTGGTGGTGACACAGAGCCGGTCCCCGTGTGACGCCAGTCGGTCCGCGACGTGGGTCAGCGGGCTTGCCGTGCCCGGCGGTGCCTCCAGCAGGTGGGGGCCCGCGTAGATCCACACGTTGGTGTCCAGCAGGTTGTCGTGGGACGACTCCACGACGCGCACGGTTGTGCCACTCGTGTCGACCGTCGTGGCGACTGCCGCCGCTCGCGTCCGCAGTTCGTCGTCCGCCTGGTGCTGAAGGCGCTGCTGAGCCACGGCGTTGAAGACCAGCGTGAGGACTGCCATCAGCAGTGCGGCCGTGGTGAGAGCGACCAGCGACAACCTGCCCCGCAGCGTTCGGGGTGTCAGAAGGCGCAGCAGCTCGCGCGCCGCACCCCTCGGTGCGTGGCTCGGCCCTCTCATGACAGGTGATGCCCGACGCCGCGGGCCGTGCCGATCGTCCGGTCGCTGCCCGCCGCGCGCAGTTTGCGGCGGAGCCTCGTCAGGTACTGGTCGAGTGTGTTGTCGTGGACCTGGGCGCCCTCGGGCCAGGCCGCCCGGACGAGTTCGCGTCGCCGGACGATGCCGCCTGCAGCGGCTATGAGGGCGGCCAGGATGCGGAACTCGGTCGGTGTCAGTTCGACCCGGGCGCCGTGGACGGTCGCCTCGTGGCGGACCGCGTCCAGGATCAGGTCGCCCGCGGTCGCCGGCGCCGCCGGAGCGGCGCGCTTGATGGCCGCTCGCAGACGGGCCGCCAGTTCGGCGAGGTGGAACGGCTTCGGCAGATAGTCGTCGCCTCCGGCGGAGAATCCGGCCAGCCGGTCGGGCAGCCGGTGACGGGCGGTCAGGAAGATGACGGGGGAGATGAACCCGTTGGCCCGCATCGCCTGGCACACATCTCTGCCGTCGGCGTCGGGCAGACCGACGTCGAGAACCGCGGCGGCGACGTCGTCCGTGGCCAGCCGCAGGGCAGTGGCACCGTCCGGCGCGGGGACCGTGTGGAAGTCCTCCTCGCGCAGTCCGCGCATCAGAACGTCACGCAGGGCGTGATCGTCCTCCACGATCAGGATGGTGTGAGGCATGGCCCTCCCTCCGCGATGGTTCTGTGACGGTCGAACCGGGGGTCAGCCGATCGGGGAGCCACCGGGCGGCCGCACCCAGGCACAGGCCCAGCCACCCCAGGGCGAACAGCCAGCCGCCGACGACATCGGTGAACCAGTGGACTCCGAGATAGATCCGCGTGAGCCCGACCAGGGCACCCCAGATTCCGATGGCGACGGCCATGAGGGTTCTGCCGGGAGGTCTGCGGATGTATACGGCGATGACGAGCAGACCGGCGGCGAGGGCGGCCGTGGTGGTGTGACCGGAAGGGAAAGCCCACCCCGAGGCATGTGTTTCCCAGACGTCACTCGGAGGCCGGGGCCGCGCGACGATCGCCATCAACCCGTATCGCAGGGCCTGCCCGACCCCCAGACAGGCGACGCTGATGGAGACGCCCACCATTCGCTGCCGACTCGTGCGTCCTGCGACCACACCTGCCAGCACGGTCAGCGCGTAGGGAACGAGTCCGGTTCCCGTGTCGGTGATCAAGCGGGCGAGGGCCACCGACACGTCCGGCCGGTGGTGGACGGACCAGGAGAGCAGGCCGCTGTCCCAGAGCAGGGGCGCGCCGTCATGCCCCACGACGACCATGGTCAGCACACCGA
Source organism: Streptomyces sp. NPDC005302 (assembly GCF_040607345.1). NCBI lineage: Bacteria > Bacillati > Actinomycetota > Actinomycetes > Kitasatosporales > Streptomycetaceae > Streptomyces > Streptomyces sp. NPDC005302. Next base: position 136,975 of record NZ_JBEXGN010000013.1, on the reverse strand, counting down.
AGGCGACCCAGGCACCCAGGCCGCAGCTTCCGGCTGCCTCGGCCACGGCGCCGCGCTTCATGACGCCACCACCAGAGGTCGCAGGGGTGTGGCCATGACGCGGTGCGCGAGGGACTCGGGCAACCGCCGCAGCGCGTACATGGCGAGGAGTGCCACGAGCGAACCCACCAGAAGACCGGCCACCGCGTCGTGCGGGTAGTGCACACCGACCCAGACCCGAGCCGCGGCCATCGCGAAGGCGGCGGCCACGGCGATGGCGCCGAGACGGCGGCCGACGAAGAGCAGGGCCACGGCCGCCGCGGCGGCGATGGCGGCGTGGTTGCTGGGGAAGGACCAGTCGCCGGGCGCCGGACACGCCTCCAGCGTGCTCACCTTCAGTCCTCGGCAGGGTCGGTCCTCGCGCACCAGTGACTTCAGCGCCAGGTCGATCCCGAAGGCGAGGACGACGACGAGCGGCACGGCGAGCGCCCGCACCGCGGCGGCTGGGCTCACGCGCCGAGCCCCCCGCCAGCCGATGCCCATCAGGACGGCGAACAGAACGAGTCCGTACGTCGACCAGGCGGACACGGCGGCGTCCAGCCACGAGGGAGAGTCCCGGGCGAGATCCACCACGTCGGTGTAGGCGGAGCCGTCGATCGAGGAGCCGCCGAACGCCAGGATCATCCGTTGGACTCCCGGGTCTTCGCTGCGCGGCGCGAGCGGACCACCTCGGACGCGAGCGGGATCAACGACACGACCACGATCACCGCGACGATGGGCAGCAGGTAGCGGTCCACGTTCGGTACGGAGGAGCCCAGCGCATAGCCCGCCAGGACGAGCCCCACGCTCCACACGAGTCCGCCGACCACCTGCCACAGGGTGAAGGTCCGCACCGGCACTCCCAGGGCGCCGGCCATCGGGTTCAGCACCGTACGCACCACCGGGACGAAGCGGGCCAGCATGATCGCCTTCGCGTAGCCATACCGTTCGAGCAGTTCCTGCGCCCGGCTCGCGCCCTCGTGGAGCCGCGTCGAGCGGCTGCGCTCGAGCAGGGCGCCGCCCGCTCTTCTGCCCAGGACATATCCGCACTGGGAGCCGGCCAGGGCGCCGACCACGGCGGCTACGAGCAGCGGAGCGAGGGACAACTGAAGGCCCCGGTCCGCGCTGCCGGTGCACAGCAGGCCCGCGGTGAACAGCAGCGAGTCGCCCGGCAGGAAGAACCCGATCAGCAGCCCGGTCTCGGCGAACAGGACCACGCCCACGCCGATCACGCCGAACGCGGCGAGCAACGATTTCGCGTCGAGCACGTTGACAGCCAGCTGGGAGGCCAAGTCCGTGATCATGTTCGGGAGCCCTTCGATTCCTTCGGCCGCCGGGCGTGACGAGGCGACGCCGACAGGTGACTACAGTTCCGTAGACGGTCTACTAAACTGTAGACGATGTCGAGGAACGAGAAGTTCCCCGCGCCGGGGAGTCGCTGCTTCAGCACGGCGGTGCGCTCACGGCCGGAGGGCCCGGACGGGTTGAGACCGGGCGACGATCCGGCTCGCCGCCGTCTTCTGCAGCAGCCCGTAGGCGAGGACCGGCAGCAGGAGGTGCGGCTTCCCCGGCAGCGACGTCGTGATCAGGACCGCGCTCGCGCTGCTGTTGTTCATGCCGCAGGCGAGCGTCAGCGACGAGGCCATGCCCGCCTCGAGCCGTAGGCCCCGCGCCGCGATCCGCCCCAGTGCGAACGAGAGCCCGCAGATCAGGGCGGCCACGCCGAGGGAGGCGGCGATCAGCAGCGGACGGGGTCGGGCGAGGACAGAACTGAGCGCGCCACTGGCGTTGACGTAGGTCAGCGCCAGTGAACCGGCCAGCGCGGCGGGCACGACCGTCCCGAGGACGCGGCGGTGCCACCGCGCAGGCAGGACGAGTGAGCCGACCAGGCCGACGACGCAGGGCAGCACGACCGAGGTGAGCGCGAAACCGCCCTGTGCCACACGGTCGGAGGCGGCGAGCGCATGGGGGTATCCACCGCTGAGCAGAGGCGTCAACGTCCTGAGGAGGAATGGCGTGGTGAGCGGACTGGCAAGCGTGGAGAGCAGGACAAGGCCCACCATGGCCGACTGATCGCCGTCGCCTTTGTCGGTCCACACGGTCGCTCCGGCGGCGACGGGCATCGCCACCGTGAGGATCATCGCGGTGAGCAGGCCGCTGCCGCCGTCGGAGTCGGGCGTGTACCGCAGCAGGTGGGCGACGAAGGGGACGACCGCCAGCGGAATCGTGAGGTGCAGAGCGAGCCCCGCGACCAGAACCCTCGGCCGCCGCACCAGGTGGCCGAGGGCGCGCGGAGGTACCTGGAGCCCGGCGGAGAACAGCACGAGACAGAGGAGCAACGGCCCCATGTTCAGCGTCAGGTGTGCCGTGGGCAGGGGATGCGGTTCACCGAGCCACACCCCGGGCCGAGGTACGAGCAGCGCGGCGACGTAGGCGAGAACGACAGCGCGGCCGAGCCGGGCGCGCAGCCAGGTCGCGGCTCGTTCCGTGAGGGGACGGTCGGTGGTGCGGCGTACGGCGATCGGAGGGGGCAAAGGAGTCTTCCTCCGTCAAGAGATCGGGGCGGGACGGAGGTCCGCCATGCGTGGCCGCGAGGTGTGCATGGGCTCATGCTGTCCGGTCAGCGCGCGCCGGGGCCGAAGACGCCACCGGCGGTCAGGCTGCGTTCAGGAACACGCTGACGTCGTCACGAGCGAAGCCGCCACAGGATTTGGCCCCGGTTCACGAGCGCCCCAGGCCGAGTCCCCACGTCGGGCGGCCCCTCCGGACGGTCTTCGAGGCGACGTCCGGAACCGCCGGGAGACCGTCCCGTCTCAGCCCGGATTCGGCCGCGCGAGGCCCAGGTCGTACGCGAAGATCACCGCCTGGATCCGGTCGCGGACCTCGATCTTGGCGAGGACGCGGCCGACGTGCGTCTTGACCGTGGACTCCGACAGGACGAAGTTCGTCGCGATCTCGCCGTTGCTCCACCCCTTGCCGATGGCCACGAGGATCTCCCGTTCCCGTTCGGTCAGAGAAGCGAGCTTCCGTGCCTGGTCGGAGCTGCTGTTGCCCGAGGGCAGGTGCTGGGTGAACTCGTCCAGGAGACGGCGCGTCAGAGCCGGGGCGATCACGGCGTCACCGGCGGCGACAGCGCGGATGCCGGCCAGGAGTTCCTCGGGGCGCGCGTCCTTCAGGAGGAATCCGCTGGCTCCGGCCCGCAGGGCGGCGTGAACGTACTCGTCCAGGTCGAACGTGGTCAGCACGAGGACACGGGAGCGTCCACCGGACGCCACGACGCGGCGGGTTGCCTCGATGCCGTCCATGCCGGGCATACGGACGTCCATCAGCACCACGTCGGGCCGCAACTCGGCTGCCCTGCGCACGGCTTCCGTGCCGTTGGCGGCCTCGCCGATCACCTCGGTCTCGGCGACCGAGTCGAGCAGCATACGGAAGCCGAAGCGCTGAAGCGGCTGGTCGTCCACGATGAGCACGGTGGTCACCGGGCACCGCCCTGGGGTGTCAGGTCGAGGGTCGCTTCCACTGTCCATCCTCCGTCGCTCGCCGGCCCGGCGTCGACCGTGCCTCCGTAGAGCGCCACGCGTTCGCGCATGCCCGCCAGCCCGTGTCCCTCGTCGTCCGGCGTCGCGATGTGCTCCGCCGAGCCGTTGTCCTCGACCCGGACGACCAGCCAGGTGTCCCGGACCATCAGGGACAGGTCGACACGGGTGCCCGTTCCGGCGTGCTTCAGCACGTTCGTCAGGGCTTCCTGGACGATACGGTAGGCGGTCAGCTGCACCCCTTTGTCCATGGCGTCCGTGTCGCCAACCGTCCGGTAGACGACCTCGAGACCGGCCGCGCGCACCGACTCGCACAGCTCGTCGATCTCGGCGACGCCGGGCTGCGGGCGCAGTTGAAGAGCCTCGGACGTGCCCTCGCCCGCGTCACGCAGCACACCGAGCACCCTCCGGAGCTCTCCGAGCGCGGTCCGCCCCGTGTCGCCGATGAGCAGCAGCGCCTCCTTGCCCCGCTCGGGAGCCGCGTCCGAGGCGTACGCGCCCGCGTCCGCGAGAGTGATCATGACGGACAGGTTGTGTCCGACGATGTCGTGCATCTCGCGCGCCACCCGGGCCCGTTCTCCCGCGGCTGCCAGTCTGCTGCGCTGATCACGTTCGATCTCCAGTCGCGCCGCCCGCTCCCGGAGGCCCGCGAGCTGGGCCCTGCGGATCCGCACCATCAGCCCGAGGGTCACGGCCGCGGTGGCCGTGCTCAGCAGGAAGAACAGCGCGTCCCAGACGGACACCACCGACCTGACGCGCACGGCCACCAGCACCATCGCCACCGCCATGACCCCGCAGGCCCACGGCAGTTGGCGCAGCCGACCGTGCAGCGCCAGGCTGTACACGGCGATGAAGAGAGCGACGTCCGCGCGCAGCGCCGCACCCAGCGCCCACTGGACGACGAACACCGTGACGATGACCCCGAAGGCCTCCAGCGGCCTGCGGCGGCGCCACAGCAAGGGCAGCACCAGCCCCGCCTGGAGGGCCAGCGCACCCGCTGTCGGGAGGGACATGAACGCCAGACGGAACCGCCGCGGTCCGTCGCCGTCACCGTCCCCGTCGGCGTGCAGCAGGTCGGGCAGACAGAACAGGAGGAAGACCAGCAGCACGACCGCGGTGTCCAGCACCCACGGGTGCGCGCGGTCGGCCTCACGCAACCGCTGACCGCCCCGGGAGAGCCGGGCGGTCAGCGGTCCCATCCCGCCGAGTTCGTCGATGTCTGCCACGCTGCTCACCTGCCTATGGTGCCGGGCGTCAGACGTCGCTGCGCACCAGGCGGTACGCCGCGCCGGCGAGCGCGAGCGCGGTCCAGCCGAGGAAGACCACCAGACCGGCCGTCGGTGACAGGGCGGTGCTGTCGTGGGTCAGGGCGAACATCGACTCGCCCGCGTTGCTCGGCAGGTAGGGGCCGATGTCGTCCCGCCAGGAGCTGGGGAGCAGGGAGATCAGTCCCGGAATCAGCATCAGGGCCGCGACGAGCACGGAGATGCCGCCCGCCACCGAGCGCAGCAGCGCGCCCAACGCCGTACCGATCACGCCGACCAGGCCGAGGTAGAGCCCCGCGCCCAGCAGGCTCCGCAGAACTCCCGGGTGGGAGAGCCCCATGGCCGCGGGCGTGCCCGAGACGATCCCGCTGCCGATCAGGAAGGCGACGAACCCGCCGACCGTGGCGACCAGCAGGGCGACGAGCCCGAACACGGCGGCCTTCGACCACAGCACGGGAAGCCTGCGCGGCACGGCCGCCAGTGTCGAACGGATCATGCCGGTGGAGTACTCGCCCGCCGTGACCAGCACACCCAGGACGCCGAGCGCCAACTGGGCGAAGTTGGTGCCGAACAGGGAGAGGCTCACCGCCGTCGAATCGGCGAAGTCCGGATCCATGTGAGCGGACCCGATTCCGGACTTGTAGCGGCTCGACGCGATCAGCCCGAACGCGACGAGGAACAGCAGGCCGAGGCCGAGCGTGATCCACGTAGAGCGCAGTGACCACAGCTTGGCCCACTCGGAGGACAGGACGCGCCGCCCCGTGACCCGGTACGCCGGACGGGCGACGGGAGGAGCGCTTCTGGGCGTCTCCGTCGTCTCGGTGAAGGTGCTCATGCCGGCCCCCCGAGGGACGCGAGCATGTCGGCTCCCGTGGACCCGTGGTATTCCACGGACTCTTTGGTCAGTTCCATGAACGCCTCCTCCAGTGAAACCGCCCGAGGGCTCAGCTCGAACAGCGGAATGCCGTGCTCGGCAGCCGTCAGCCCGATGTCGCGGGCGCTGAGGCCGGTGACCTGAAGCTCCTCGGAGCCGATGCGACCGGTGATGTCCACACCCGGACCCGCCAGCACGTCCCGCAGCCGCGACGGGTCCTGCGTGACGACCTTGACGGTGTCGCCTCCGGCGTCGCGAATGAGTTCGCTCACCGAGGTGTCGGCCAGCAGCCGGCCGCGTCCGACGATGATGAGGTGGTCCGCGACCAGGGCCATCTCACTCATGAGGTGGGACGACACGAACACGGTTCTGCCCTCGCCCGCGAGCGTGGTGAGCAGGTTGCGGATCCACAGCACGCCCTCGGGGTCGAGGCCGTTGACCGGCTCGTCCAGCATGATCGTCTGCGGGTCGCCGAGCAGGGCGGCGGCGATACCGAGCCGCTGGCCCATGCCCAATGAGAACGCTCCGGCGCGCTTCTTCGCCACCGTGCCCAGGCCGGCGAGTTCGATGACCTCGTCGACGCGGCGGCGAGGGATTCCGTGGGTCAGCGCGAGCGCCCTCAGATGGTTGTGGGCCGAACGGCCCGGATGGATCGACTTCGCCTCCAGGAGGGCACCGACCTCCTGGAGCGGAGCCCGGTGCTGGGCGTAGTGGCTGCCGTTCACCTTGACCGAGCCGCCCGTGGGGGCGTCCAGTCCGACGATCATCCGCATGGTCGTCGACTTGCCGGCGCCGTTGGGACCGAGGAAGCCGGTCACGGTCCCGGGCTTGACGACGAAGTCCAGATGGTCGACGGCTGTCTTCTCGCCGTACCTCTTGGTCAGCTGGTGTGCGTCGATCATTCGCGCCCTTCCTCTCGGACTCCTGGCGTTCGTCGCATCCGACGCCTCACCGACCACGCTAAGGTCCGATTCGCGCAGTTCGGTGGTACCGCGGGCCCGAACCGCCAGCGCCGAGCGGTACCGCGGTACTAGGGAATCCGGCGGCCGGGACCAGCCACCGGCCAGGTGAGGGCGGCGGCAGGCCGCGGCCGCGCTGTCGGCTCCCCTCCGCGCTGACCGGTGTGTGCCGCGGAACCCCGACGCGCGTTTCCGGAGAGCGGCCACGCGTTCAGGAAGCGTTCAGGCACGCGCGGGCAGGGTCGGAGGACGGCGGCCGTCTTCAGGCAGAAGCAGGGCCGCCGCCCCGAGTGACCGCGTCGGCGGCCGGGGCCGGACTCCCACGGATGCGGACGCGCCTCGGCCACCGTCACCGTAGATCCCGTGAAACGCAGAGAGAATCCCTATGAAGATCACGTTCCTGATCCACAACGTCTACGGGATCGGCGGAACCATCCGCACCACCCTCAACCTCGCCGGCGCTCTGGCGGACCGGCACGAGGTGACCGTCGTCTCCATGCTGCGGCACCGCACGCGCCCCCGGTTCGCGATCGACCCCCGGATCACCGTCGTGCCCCTGGTCGACATCCGCCCGGACGCGGCCGACACGAGGGACCCGCTGTACCAGCAGCCCGCCGATGTCTTCCCGGCCGCCGAGGGACGGTACAAGCAGTACAGCCGCCTCACCGACCGTCGGGCCGAGGAGTACCTGCGCGGCTGCGACGCGGACGTCGTCATCGGCACCCGCCCCGGCATCAACGTCTACCTGTCCCGCTTCGGCTCACCTCGCGCCCTGCGGATCGCCCAGGAACACCTCACCCACGACACCCACAACAAGAAGCTGCGAGCCCAGCTGGCGCGCCACTACCGCGCCCTGGACGCCGTGGTCACCACGACCGAGGCGGACGCCGCCGTCTACCGGTCGAAGATGCGTCTGCCCGGGGTGCGGATCCTCGCCATACCCAACGGAGTTCCCGAACCCGACGTCCCGCGCACGGACGGCACGCCCAAGGTCATCGCCGCGGCCGGCCGGCTGGTGCGTGCCAAGAGGTTCGACCTGCTCATCGAGGCGTTCTCGACGGTCGCCGTCAAGCATCCGGACTGGAGTCTGCGCCTCTACGGCACAGGCGCCGACCGCGAACGACTGCAACGGCTGATCGACGACCGGGACCTGGGCGGCCGGGCGACGCTGATGGGTGTCGTGTCACCGATCGAGACGGCGTTCACCCAGGCGTCCATCGTCGCCAGCGCCTCGGACGCCGAGTCCTTCGGCATGACCCTGGTCGAGGCGATGCGCTGCGGGGTGCCGGTGGTCGCCACCGACTGTCCCCTCGGCCCGGCTGAGATCATCCAGGACGGCGTCGACGGCCTGCTCGTCCCGATGAACGACGAACGCGCCCTCGCCGCCGCACTGCTGGACCTGATAGCCGACCCGGCGGCCCGAACCCGCATGGGTGCGGCGGCCCTGACCTCGGCCCGCCGCTTCGATCCCGCCGCGCTGTCGCTCACCTACGACGAGCTCTTCACCGGTCTCGCCGTCACCCGCCGGGCCCGCGCCTGGCAGCGCGGACAGGCTGTGTGGCGAGGCCGCGCGGGCCGGGCTCTGCGCCTGCTCCGTCGCTGAGACCGCCGCCTCACGGGGTCCGGGCCCGGCAGGTGCGCGACGAGGATGCCCCCCCCGCGCGGCAGTCAGGATGCGTTCAGGTGACCGCTGGCACGGTGGCCTTCATGACCTACGAAATCTCAGAGACACCAGAGGCCGAGCGGAGCGCCGGCGACACCCGGCGAGCACCCCGGCTGCGCTGGAACAAGGTGCCCGAAGTCACCGCGTACTTCTGGATCATCAAGGTGCTGTGCACGACGGTCGGCGAGACCGCGGCCGACCTCCTCAACGAGAAGGCGGGCCTGGGCCTCACAGGAGTATCCCTCCTGATGAGCGCGTTGCTGGCGGCCGTTCTGGTGGTCCAGTTCCGTACGAAGGCCTACAGCGCCGGGGTGTACTGGCTGGCCGTGGCCCTCATCAGCGTCGTCGGAACGCTGATCAGCGACAACCTCACCGACAACCTGGGCGTCCCGCTGGAGACCAGCACCACGGTCTTCGCGCTGGCCCTCGCGGTCGTCTTCGTCGTCTGGTACCGGCGCGAGGGAACGCTGTCGATCCACAGCATCGACACCACCGGCCGTGAGGCCTACTACTGGCTCGCGGTCCTGTTCACCTTCGCCCTGGGAACGGCGGCGGGCGACCTCGTCGCCGAGCGCATGAACCTCGGATACTGGATCTCCGCGCTCCTGTTCGCCCTGGCCATCGGCGCCGTGGCACTGGCCCACTTCACCCTGGGGCTGAACGCTGTCTGGAGCTTCTGGATCGCGTACGTCCTCACCCGGCCGCTCGGCGCCTCGATGGGGGACTACCTGTCGCAGCCGACCGGCGATGGAGGCCTCGGCCTCGGCACCGTGGTGACCAGCGTGCTGTTCCTGTCCGTCATCCTCGGCATGGTCGTGTACCTCGCGGTGACCCGCAAGGACGTGCTGGAGACGCGGGACGGAGCCGTCGTACGCCGAGCGAGCTGAGTTCCGCCCGTGCCGAACCGACGGTCACGCTTCGTTCCCCAGGCAAACGAACTCGTGGGCGGGAACGACGGGTTCGCCGGGCGTGGGATCGATGGCTCCGATCCTGACGGCCACTGTCGCCACCGCGATCGGGGTGTTCGCCGCCCTTGGGCGCATCAAACGCCAACGGTGCGCGGGAGGGACCTTCTTGGCGGGTAGCTCGAACGTGGCCAGCTCGACCCAGCGGTCGTAGTTGGTCTGGTGGCAACGCACCGGCGCCCCGCAGTGCCGGCACCTACGAGGCTCGATCCATTCCACGTCATCCGGGTCGAACTTGGATTCCGGTGCTGCCGTGGCGCCCTCGTTCAGGGCAAGCTCGTTGGCGACCTTGTTCCAGCACCTGTCGCAGAGTTCGGCGGACAGGCGAATGATCCGTCCCCTCTCATGAACGTCGGGCCCGTGCGAGGAGCACAACAGGAACTCAGGCAGACCGACACTGTTGAGAACCGCCATTTTCCGAGTGTGAGTGCCCGGTACACCAGGGAAGAAGGGCGTCTTTCGGCCTTGTTCGGCGAAGTCGCACTTCACAACGCCAATCGGTGCACAGGCGCCCCTTCGGCATCAGACCAGTACTCACCCCCGTGCATCGATCCCGAGCTCGCCCAGCCCGCCGCCGCGAACCAGCGGCGGCGGTCCCCGGGGCTCGGCAAGGTCTCACTGCCCGTCACAGCACTCCGGCCCACCCCGTCGCCCCGGCGGAAGCATGTGATTTCTTGATCAGGGATAGCCGAGGGCCGCTCATCGCGTCGTGAGGGATGCCAAGAAGGGGAGGGCCGATGAAGGCGTCGAATCACGACGAGTTCCGGGAGTTCGTAGCGATGCGCTCCACCGCGCTGCTGCGGCTCGCGGTGCTGCTCACGGGCGGGGACCGGCATGCCGCCGAGGATCTGCTGCAGATCGCGCTGATGAAGGCATACGGGCGCTGGACGCACATCGAACAGCCCGAGGCGTAAGTCAGACAGGTCCTGTACCGCCAGCAGGTGAGCCGCTGGCGGCTTCGCCGGCACCGTGCCGAGACGACGGTGCCGGTACCGCCCGACTCCGGCGCGGAGATGGACGCGGAGTCGGACTCCGCGCTGCGCATCGTGCTGTGGGAGGCGCTCGGCCGCCTGTCGAAGCGACAGCGGGCCGTGCTCGTCCTGCGCTATTTCGAAGACCTGCCGGAAGCCGAGGTCGCGGCACTCCTGCGCTGCCCGGTCGGCACCGTGCGCAGCACGGCGCACCGCTCACTCGCCAAGCTCAGGGCCCTTGTCCCCGAGCTCGCGCCCGAAGGACACGCGGAACAGGCCGGCGCGCTCAGCTACGTTGCGAAGGGGATCCAGGGATGACGACGGAGCAGGTGGAGCAGAAGGTCCGCGAGACGTTGCACGCGGTCGCCGTGGACCAAGTGCGGGCGCCCGGCGATCTGGTCGAGAAGGGGCTGCGGCGGCGAAGCCGACGCCGCTTCTCCCAGGGTGCGGGCGCGGCGGTGGCGGTGACCGCGATCGCCGTGGGGGCGGTGTTCGGTATCGGAGGCGGTGGCACGGGCGACTCGGACCGGCCGGTGAGGCCCGCCGTGTCGCCGCACGGCTGGAAGCCTTGGCACACCGCCGCGACGGGCGCCGGCGAGCGAGGCTGCATGGTCGACGGGGCGTCTCTGTACTGCAGTGGGTCCAAGTACGACGCCGCCAAGTTCGACGCCAACACCGGAGCGCGGCTCTGGACCGTCAAGGTCAACCGTGAGGGCGGTGGGATCGACCACCCCTTCGCCATGCGCGACGGCGTGGTCTACGCCTACCGCAACCACACCGCGGACAACCTGCCGAGCGGGGACTACATGGGCGGTACCGATCTGATGGCGGTCAACACCGCCGACGGAAAGGTGCTGTGGAAGGTCCGGATGCCGCAGGACGACCGTACGGACCAGGCCGCCATGCTGATCGACGGCGCGGTCCTCGCCAACACCCCGTCGCTGCGCACGATGTCGGCCCTCGATCCGTTGACCGGCAAGGAGAAGTGGCGGCACACGTGGGGCAAGGGAATCGTCTGCCAGAGAGGCGTACTGGACGGATCGCCCTACCTCCTGTGCACCCCGGACACCGAGAAGCCGCATGACACCGACGTCTTCCGTCTCGACTCCGCCACGGGAGTCGCCCGGAAGGTCACGACGGTTCCCGGGAGGCAGCAGCTCATGGGGACCTCGGGCAACCGGCTGGTCCTCCTCGGCGCGCAGGACCCGGCCGGCAAGAACGTTCAGCTCACCACGGTCACCGGCTCGGGGAAGCAGAGCACGCACCCTCATCCGATCAAGGGATCGTTGGCCAACTCGGACGTCGTGGGCGATCGGCTGATCTCCGTGTCCTGGAGCGGCAAGGCCTCGGCCTACTCGCTGACCACGGGCAGGACCCTGTGGAGCAGCCCGGTGGGAGTCAAGATGCCCAGCAAGGACACGATGACGGGGATCGCCTCACCCGTGGTGTCGGCGAGTCAGGGCGTCGTGTACTTCCTCGGCCCGTCCGGCGACCTGTCGGGCCTCGATCTGCGCACGGGCAAGCAGGTCTGGCGCACCCACGTCGACACCGGCAAGCAGGGACCCGGCTTCAGCAGCACACCGCAGATCCTGCTCTACGAGGACGCGTTGATCGCTCGGGTCGACAGCAGGATCGTCTCCTTGCTGCCGCGGACCGGCGGCTGACCTCAGGTGCGTCGGGCCGGAGCGACTGTCCTTGCCCCGGCCCGACGCGCCGGCGCCGTGAGAGTGCTGCGGGCGTCGGACATGTCTCGCCTGCACAGGTCGTTGACACCACCGACATCCTCCGGGCAGGGGACAGGGCCAGCCACACAACCGCACTCGGACACGACTTCACTCCGCTGCGGGAGTCATAGGGGTCTCAGTGGCTGAAGGAGGAGCCGAAGTGGGCGTCTTCTTGCGGCGTGCCGAGGCCGGCGGGGTTGAAGGTCGCGATGTTGCCGGTGACCGGGCCGTTCTTCGAGCCGCGCAGGACCCAGGCGGCGCCGGAGTCGACCTTCGGGGCGTCCTCCCACGGGGCGGAGACGATCAGGTCCGCGCGGTTGTTGTCGTTGACGTCGGCGAGCTGCACCTCCTCACCGAAACGGTCGCCCTGCTCCGAGGCACCGGGGACGCCGGTCGTGGACTGGGAGAACGCGAGGGCTCCGCTGCCGGTGGGACCCTTGGGTCCACCCTTGAGGAGCACGACGCTTCCCGCCGAGTCGGTGCTGCCGATGTCCTCCCCGGGCACACCGACGGCGAGATCCGGGTAGCCGTCGCCGGTGACGTCGCCCGCGGCCAGTGCGAGGCCGAACTCGTCCCCGGTCTCGTTGACGCCGGGCACTCCCGGAGTGTTCTGCGTGATGGTCGTCGTCCGTGTGGAGAGGCCGGAGGGCGAGCCGAAGCGGATCTCGACCGTGCCGGGACGGATGGTGATGTCCTCCTGGCTCGTGCCGAACTTGAAGGTGGCGAAGTCACCGAAGCCGTCGCGGTCGAAGTCGGCGACCACTCCCTCCGAGGACGGGGTGATGGCTCCCGGGACACGGGTGACGGAGCCGTCCTTGCCGCCCTTCCAGAGGCGGGTGCCGTGTCCCATGTCCTCGAAGCCGTGGGTGGTGAGGATGTCGTCGGCTCCGTCACCGGTCACGTCGCCCACGATGAAGTCGTAGCGCGAGTCGTCCGTGTCCTCGAAGGGGACGATCGTGCGGCCCGACGATGTTCCTGTCCGGGAGATCGGGCCGAACTCCACGCCCACCAGACCGGTGCCGACCACCAGGTCCGCGTGCCCGTCACCGTTGATGTCACCGGCAGCCAGGGGTCCGTTGTGCGGGGGGAGCGAGAGTGCCACGGAGTCCTTCAGACCCGTGGGGGAGCCCCACAGGATGATCGTGGGCCCGTTCTCCGATCCGACGACGAGATCGGTGTACCCGTCACCGTCGAAGTCACGGGCGGCGCTCACGCGGCCGAAGGAGTCGTAGTTCACCGCGTCACCGGGTATGCCCGCGGAGGCCCGGCTGATGACCTGGGGGCGCTTGGTGTCGACACCGCCGATGGATCCGTACAGGACGGTGACGTACCCGGCGTCGTCCTTACCGCCAACGGTGCCACCGGGCGCCGCGACCGCGATGTCGGCGTACCCGTCGGCGTTGAAGTCCGTGACCGGTGCAGGCGCCACGGGGGCAGCTCCCGCCGGTCCTGCGGCGCACACGGCACCCGTGACGAGCGCCGCGACAGCGACTGCGATGGTAAGAGAACGGCGCACGGTCGAGCCTCCGTGGACAACGGGCAGATATCACTGACGACTGCATGACAGCCGAGGAGGCAATTTGGTTGTACTTGTCGGGCCACGACTTCTGGGGGGTGCCCCTATGCCCTTGGTCAAGGGAATCGGGGGCGAACACCTGCCGGGTGGCCGTCCGCGGCCGTGTCTGCCCCTGTTCGGCCGGCTGAACCGGTCGTCGGCCTCGCCCCGGCCCGCTGGGTCACGGCGCCAACACGATCGAAGTGGGGGTGGCGGCCCCTTGGCCGGCCGCCTCCGGGCTCGCGAAGCCGACCACCTTCGGCGGCACGGACCGCCGGAACCACGGACTGGCGGGCCGGGTGGCACTCCCGGGCGCGGAACCGCGGCGACCGCCCGGCCGTCCTCATGGGCGCGGAAGGGGAGTCCGTCGATGGCGCGAAGTTCCCCTCGCGCGCACTTCTCGCAACCCTCGGAAAGCGGGCGTTTTCCCTCGCAACTCGGATTCCGCGTTCCGAATTTTGTCAGGCGCGATCAAGCTCGCTCCGAAACACCTGGTCACCGCACGAATGAAGCTCCGGAGGGGGCCGTGCGGTCAAGGCGGCCTGCCCTGATGGACATTGACATCGATCGAGCAGCTGATCGATGATCACGGTGCGATTCCGGGGTTCCCGAGGGATTCCTGGAATGTGATTTCGTCTGTTCAGTGTGAAGCCGAGGGAGTCAACGTGCGCAGCGCCGATCGCGCGGGACAGTATTTCCTGACCATCCATCAGGCCTCTGGGCCGCCCGCGCCGTAGGTCCGGGTATCCGCACTGCCGCGATCCTTCGGTGTGCTCCCCGGCCAAGGTTCGCGCATCTTTCCCGCTTGTTCCGCCAAGCCGGTGCGACTTCTCCCCTTCAGCAGCTGTGTGACGGCGCCATCGCCGCTCAGTGTGCCCTTTCCATCTCCCATTCCCACCGGCTCATCACGGTCGTCCGTGCTTTCCGGCTCCCCGAACGGTGATCCCGTCCGTCCGGTCGAACGACACCGTCCGTTCCCCCATCATGGGAAGGCCAGGTCTCGGCAGTGCAGAAACCCCCCCACACAATCCAGCATGCTCGGGCGCTGCGGAATACCGCTCGTTCCCGCGGGACAACCGAGGACCCCCGATCTCGTATGCGGGACGCGTCCTTCGCGCAGCAACGGCTCTGGTTCCTGGCGCAATTGCCGGGCGCGAACGAGGCCTACAACGAGGCGCTTGCCTTCCGGATCGAAGGGACCCTGGACGTCGACGCGTTCGGCCGGGCATTCGACGTCCTGGTTGCTCGCCACGAGACACTGCGCACCCGGCTCGTGACCGTCGAGGGCGAGGTCCGCCAGTGCGTCGAGCCGCCCACCACCGGCTTCGCTCTGCTCCGTACCGACTTGACCGGTGCCCCCGGAGCGCCGAGCACGTTGGCCGGCCTGCGTGAGGTCGAGGCGTGCGCTCCCTTCGACCTGGAGGCCGGACCCCTGGGCCGGGGCCGTCTGGTGACTCTGGAGGCCGACCGCCATGTGCTGCTCTTGACGTTCCACCACAGCGTGTACGACGGCTGGTCGATGAACGTCATGATGAAAGAGCTCGGCATCCTGTACGAGGCGTTCGCCGCAGACCGTGACGATCCGCTGCCGCCTCTCACCGTCCAGTACGCCGACCACGCCGCTGCCGAGCGGGCCTCCGTGGCCGACGGCACGTTCGGCGCCCACGAGGACTACTGGCGCCGGACCCTGGAGGACGCGCCACCCCTGCTGGAATTGCCCACCGACCGTCCCCGCCCCGCGAGGCAGCAACACGTGGGCGGACGGGTGGAGTTCCGTCTCGAACCGGAGGACACGACGGCTCTGAGCGCCCTCGCGCGGAGTCATGGCGCGACGCTCTTCGTCGCCGTCCTGACCGGCTGGTCGATTCTGATGGCGCGGCTCTCCGGACAGACCGACATCGTTGTCGGCAGTCCGGTGGCGAACCGCCGCGATCCCGTTGCCCGGGCCCTCATCGGCTTCTTCGTCAACTCCTTGGCCCTGCGGGTGGATCTGTCCGGGGGACCGTCCGGTGCCGAGGCCCTGACCCGGACGAGGGCCGTCGTGCGCGGCGCGCTCGATCATCAGGCGCTGCCCTTCGAGCGGGTCGTGGAGATCGTCAACCCGCCTCGGAGCGCGGCCCACGCGCCGCTGTTCCAGACCATGCTGGCCTGGGTGCCCGACCGGTCGGACCTGCTGCGGTTGAACGGCGTGACCGCCGAGCCGCTGTCCATCCCGCACGCGCCTGCCAAGTTCGACCTCGCGCTATCCGTCACCGAGTCCGCAGGAGCCCTCACCGGGCATCTCGACTTCGCCACCGCGCTGTTCGACGAGACCACGGCCCGGCGTTACGTGGACCATCTCCGTCTTCTGCTCATCGACCTCGCCCGCCGCCCCGAACAGGACATCGGCACGCTCGACCTGATGAGCCCGGAGGGTCGCGACCTGCTCCTCGCCGAGGGTGAGTCCCCCCGCGCGCTCACCGACGTTCGCGAGACATCAGCATCTCCGCTCCCTGGCCAAACCGTGCCCGCGGCACCCGGCTCCCCACTCGCCGCCCCTTCCCTCACCGACCTCTTCGAGGCGCAGGTCCGCAGCCGCCTGCACGAGGCGGCTGTTGTCTGCACCCGGGGAACGACCGACTACGCGACCCTCGACCGCAGGGCGAACCGTCTGGCCCACGCGCTCGCGGCCCGTTCCGTCGGCTCCGGCGACGTGGTCGGGCTGCACGCCGGACGTACGGTCGACCTCGTCGTCGGCATCCTGGGCATCCTGAAGGCGGGCGCCGCCTACCTCCCGCTCGACCCCGCCCAGCCGCAGACCCGTCTCGACGGCATGGTCGAGGACGCCCTTTGTCCCCTCGTGCTGACCGACAGTCCCGAACACGCGCTGACCCGGGGCTGGTCGGCCCTGGCCGACATCGAGATGCAGGGCGTGTTGTCTGATGGGCCGCCGGCCGTGTCGCGGGCCCAGGACACGCTGGCCTACGTCATCTTCACGTCCGGCTCCACCGGCCGGCCCAAGGGCGTCGCCGTCGAGCACCGCAGCGTGCTCAACCTCTTCGACACCTGGCAGGACCGGATGGGCAGCGGGCCCGGAGACGTCGGATCCGCCTGGTCCAGCATCGGCTTCGACGCCTCCGTGCACGAACTGCTGCTGCCGCTCACCACGGGCGGCAGTGTGCACATTGTTCCCGAAGAGCTCCGCGGCGATCCCGAGTCTCTCGTGTCGTGGCTGGGCGAGCACCGGATCGTCCAGGCCTTCCTGCCCCCTGCGTACATTCGCTGGCTCGACGAGGATCCCGCCGCACGGCTTGCCGGCCTGCGGCTGCGCACGCTGCTCACCGGAGTCGAGTCACTTCCCGAAGCGGCACTTCACCGGCTCACCCTTCACCTGCCCGGCCTCAAGGTGTGCTTCGGGTACGGGCCCACCGAGGCGACGTTGTACAGCACCGCCCACTACGACCCGCGCCCGCTGGACCGGCAGAGCCCGCTGGGCCGACCCTTGCCCAACACGCGGCTGCGTCTGCTGGACGCACATCTGCAGCCCGTCCCGCCGGGCACCGTGGGCGAGGTGTACCTGGGTGGTGCCTGCCTGGCCCGCGGCTATCTCAACCGGCCCGACCTCACCGAGGAACGGTTCCTTCCCGACCCGTACCTCCCGGGCGAACGCCTCTACCGCACCGGCGACCTGGCCCGGCGGCTTCCCGACGGCGACCTGCACTACGTGGGGCGCGCCGACGACCAGGTGAAGCTGCGCGGCTTCCGTATCGAACCCGCCGAGATCGAGGCAGCGCTACTCGCCCTGGACGGGGTCAGGGAAGCCGTCGTGCTCACCGATCGAGACGCGCCGGGCGGTCCGCGCCTGGTGGCCGCTGTCGCCGGCCCGCCCGAGGCCAGGGCCGACGCGCAGCTCTGGCGGCGCGCATTGGCCCGGCACCTGCCGGACTACATGATTCCCGCAGTCGTCCTCGATCTGCCGGACCTGCCGCTCAACCACAGTGGCAAAGTTGACCGCCGCGCCCTGCTCGACTCAGCCCGCGCCCACCGGAGCGACCAGGTGAACACGGCCAGCCCGCGTGACCACGTCGAACATGCCCTGTACCGCATATGGCGGGACATTCTGCTGCACCCCGACATCGGGATCGGAGACAACTTCTTCGAACGCGGCGGAACCTCGCTGGCGGCCATCAAGATGGCCCACGCCGTCACCGAGGAGTTCGGCGTCCGCGTGCCGGTCGCCGACATCATGCTCCGGCCCACCATCGAGGCACTCGCCGGCACTCTGCGCGAGGGACGGGCCCCCGAGGCACCCGGGAGTCTGGTCGAGTTCCGGCCCGGAACCCCCGGCGCCGCGGGCACCCCGCGCGTCGTCTGCGTCCACCCCGCCGGCGGCACGGCCTTCTGCTACCTGACCCTCGCCGCCCGGCTGCCCGAGACGGCCGGCCTGTACGGCATCCAGTCACCGGGCGTGAACCCGGGCGAGGACCTGCTGCCGACCGTGGAGGCCATGGCCGAGGCCTACCTCGACCTTCTCGGGCCGTACGATGACGGACCCCTCGTCCTGACAGGACTCTCCTATGGAGGCCTCGTCGCCCACGAGATGGGCCGCCTGCTGGCCAGCGCCGGCCGCACCGACGTCAGCGTCGTCCTCCTCGACACCCAGGCCACCGACGACCCGGCCGAACGCGCCGCCATCGAGAACGTCGACATGGCCGAGTTCCGCGACAAACTCGTGCGGTTCAACGGCATGTACCCCGGAATCGACGACGCCCAGGTCGAGCGGTACCACCGCATCTACAACCACAACCGCGCCACCGCCCGCGATCATCTGCCACACCCTTCGCCGACCCGGCTCGTCCTGGCCCAGGCCGTCGGCGACGGCACCGACACACCCCGTCACGCAGACGTCCGGGACTTCTGGGAAAGGCGCGCCCAGGGTCACTTCCGGGTCGAACCCGTGCCCTGCGACCACTGGGAGATGCTGGAGAAGGCCGAGGCGGGACTCGTCGCGGACGTCATGGGCGCCGAACTCGCCCACCACGCGGGCCCGCCCTCCGAGCCGGCCGGCCCCCGCCGGCCCGCGGCGACGGGGGAGCGACGATGACCCACGCCGGACTCTCCCTCCTCGCCGACACCGTCCGCGCACAGGCAGCCCGCACACCCTCCGCGCCCGCTGTCGAGGACGGCGACCGTCTGCTCGACTACGCCGAACTCGACGCCACCGCCGACCGAGTCGCCGCCCGGCTGCGCGGCGCCGGCATCCGCGCCGGACAAGCCGTCGCGGTCGCGCTGCCCCGCTCCCGGCAGCTCGTCTGCGTCATGCTGGGCATCCGCCGCAACGGATGCACGGTCGTCCCCCTGGACCGGCTCAGCCCGCCGGACCGGCGCCGCCACATCCTCGACGACTCGGGCGCGGTCGCCGTCGTCCACGACGGCACCCCGCGCACCGTGCCCGACCACCTGGCCGGCCTCACCGCCGACGCTCTCGTGGCGCCAGGGCCGGTGCCCCAGGAAACGGCGGCCGACACCGGGGAGGATCGAAGCACGGGCACCGGCGCGCCGACCGCTTTCCTCTTCTACACCTCCGGAACCACCGGCCGACCCAAGGGTGTCGAGGCCACCGACGAGGGCGTCTTCCGGCTCGCACGGCCCGGCTACATCGGCATCGGGCCCGGCGACCGCTACGCCTGCCTGGCCAACCCCGCCTTCGACGCCCTCAGCTTCGAGGTGTGGACCCCCCTGCTCACCGGCGGCACCTGCGTGATCCTCGACGACGGGGTGGTCCACGACCCGCTGCGGCTCGCCGGGGCCCTCCGGGACCGAGCCGTGGACACGGTCTTCATCACCGTCGCCCTGTTCAACGCGGTCGTCGACCAGGTCCCCGACTGCTTCGCCACCACCCGACAGGTCCTCGTCGGCGGCGAGCGCGTCGACGCCGGGATCCTCCACGGCTGGTACCGGGCCAACCCGGACGCCCGCACGGTCCTGCACAACGTGTACGGACCCACCGAGGCGACCACCTTCGCCCTGTGCTTCGCCGTGCCCCGCGACCTCGAGGGCGACGACGTCCCCATCGGCACACCCCTGGCCGGCACCCGGTACGCCACCCTGACCGCGGACGGCACTCCCGCCCTGGCCGGCGAGACCGCCGAACTCGTCCTGGCGGGGGAGGCGTTGGCGCTCGGCTACCGCAACCTCCCCGAGGAGACGGCCCGGAGCTTCGCCCCCCTGCCGACCGGTGGCGACCACACTCGCTGGTACCGCACCGGCGACCTCGTCCGCGTCGACGAGAACGGCCTGGTGACGTACGTCGGACGGGCCGACCGGCAGGTCAAGGTGCGCGGCTTCCGCATCGAACCGGGCGAGGTCGAGCGCGCCGTCATGACCCATCCCGCCGTGCGCCACGCGTACGTGTGCACCCGGCGCGACGACAACGGCCGCAATGAGCTGCACGCCTTCCTCGTCCCCGACGGCGAACTCTCGCACGCGGCCTACGAACACCACCTCGACGCTGCCCTACCGGCGTACATGCGCCCCCATCACACCCACCGCGTCCGGGAGTTGCCCCTGAACGCCAACGGAAAGGTGGATGTCGAACGCCTGCTGCGCGAGCGCGGCACACCCTGGCGCGCGGAACACCCGACGGAGTCACCCGGCACCCCGGAGCAGCGGACCGTACTGGACCTGGCCGAGGGCATCCTCGGCGTGGACGGTCTGACGCCGTCGGACCGCTGGATATCCAGCGGCGGCGACTCCCTCGCGGCCCTCCGGCTCCGCTTCGCCCTCCTGGAACGCCACGGCGCGGACCTGCCCCACGACCTGCTCCTGCGCGCCGACTTCGCCGCCATCGCCGAAGCGGTGCACCGCGCCGACGCCGCCGCGGGCATCCATCCGCCGGTCCGCACGACATCCGGCCTGCGCAGCGGCCCCGCGACCAGTGAACAGCAGCGACTGTGGCTGCTGCGCCAACGCGACCCGCAGGACCGCTCCTACGACGTTCCGCTCACCTTCCACGTCCAGGGCACGCCCGACCTCGCCGCGCTCCGGCACGCTCTCCGCTTCCTCGTGGCGCGGCACCCCGCTCTGCGCACCCGTCTGACCGTCGGCCCCGAGGGCCTCGTGCAGGAGACCGCCGGGCCCTACGATCCCTGGCAGCCCGTCGGGGAAGGGGCGGGGGAGGGGCGACAGGAGTCCGTCGAGCGGTTCTTCGCACCCGGATTCGACCTTGGCCATCCGCGGATGCTGCGCGCCGGTTTCCTCCCCGACGCCGAGGGGGGAACGCTCCTGCTCCACCTGCACCACATCGCCGTCGACGGCTGGTCGCTCAACCTGCTCTTCCGTGACCTCACCGCCGCGTACACGGCGGCCCTCGACGGCACGCTCGCGGACATTGGAGCCGAACCCGCCGTCACCGAACCCGCCGTCACCGAACCCGCCGTCACCGAACCCGCAGTGACCGAACCCGCAGTCACCACACTCGACTTCGCAGCCTGGCAGCACGACTGGCGCACCAGCCCCGCCTACCGGCGCACGCGCGCACGCCTGGCCGAGCACTACCGTGCCACTCCCGAAGTCTCACCCCCACTCGATCCCGCCCCGGGCGTCCCGGGCGCCGCCCGCCTGACACGGACGTCCGTCGACCCGGCGCGTACGGCCCGGCTCGACCGCTGGGCGGCGCAGCAGGGTGTGACCAGGTTCCAACTTCTGCTCTCCGCCTTCGCCTGCGCCCTCTACGGCGTCACTGGGCAGAGCCGCCCCCTTGTCGCCGCACCGGTCGCGGGCCGTCCACGTCCCGAGTTCGCCGACACCGTCGGCATGTTCGCCAACACGGTCCTGCTGCCCCTGTACACCGCCCCGCGGCGAGGCCTGCGGGCCCAGCTGCACGAGCACGCCACCAGTACGGCCACCGTTCTCGACGGCCAGGAGATCGCCCTCGCCGACGTCCTGGAGGACCACACCTTCCGCGCGGGCGGCCCCCTCTTCGACTACCTCTTCGTTCTGGAGAACACCGAGTTCGGCACACTGCGTCTGCCGGGCTGCACGCTGCGCCCGCGGTGGACCGAGCCACCCGCCGCCAAGTGCGCGCTGACCCTGTCCGTCGTAGAGGACGCACAGGGCCTCGAATGCCTGTGGGAGTACGACTCCGCCCGCCTGCCCGCCGAACGTGTGGACGCCGTGGCCCGGCTGTTCCGCACGACTCTGGACGCGTTCACCCACGAGCAGCACCGCACGGTGGCAGACGTCGTCGCGCCCTGGCGCACCGGCGCCGCCGCGACCGCCCGGGGCAGCGTCCTGCCGCAGGAGTTCCCCAGTGTCGCGGAGGGCTTCGCCCGGCAGGTCCGGCACACCCCGGACGCGCCGGCCCTCGCGCACGGCACGACGACGCTGACCTACGCCGAACTCGACACCTACGCCTCTTCGTTGGCCGCCGAGATCGGTCGCCTCCATCCCCTACCGGACGATCCGGCCGCCCCCGCGAGCGTCGCCCTCTACCTGGACCCGTCCCCCGAGCACGTCGTCTCCCTGCTCGCCTGCGCCCGCCTCAACCTGACGGTCGTCCCCCTCGACCCGGCCTACCCGCCCGCGCTGCTCCGGCACGTCCTGCGGCAGGCCCAGCCACTCTGCGTCCTGCACGCTCCGGACGCGGCACCCGCCCTGGACGCCGTCGCCCCGGCGGGACTGCGGCGGCTTCCGCTCGTCCTCGCCGACCTGCCGACCGCCGGACCCGACACGGCCCCCCGCCCGGCGATACGGCCGCTGTACACCCTGTTCACCTCCGGCTCCACCGGTGTCCCCAAGGGCGTCCAGGTCCCCGACAGGACCTTGTGCAACCTCATCGCCTGGCAGCAGCGTGAGGCGGGCCCCGCGGGACCCGCCGTCACCCAGCAGTTCTCCATGCTGTCCTTCGACGTCTCCTTCCAGGAGATCTTCACGACACTCTGCACCGGCGGCCTGCTCCGCCTGGTGGAACCCGCCTGGCGCCAGGACCTCACCACCCTGCTGGAGCGGCTCGACGCCGACGGGGTGGAGCGGCTCTTCCTGCCCTACGTGGCCCTGCAACTCCTCGCCGAACACGCCGTCCGCAGCGGTCGGTTCCCCGCACGCCTGCGCGAGGTCGTCACCGCGGGGGAGCAACTGGTCTGCACCGACACCATCCGCCGGTGGTTCGCGGGGCTCGACAACGCCCGCCTGTTCAACCACTACGGTCCCACCGAGACCCATGTGGTGAGCGGACTGTGCCTGAGCGGCGACCCGGCCGCGTGGCCGTCCACGCCCGCAATCGGCCGCCCCGTCGCCCACGCCGAACTGCACGTCGTCGACGCGGAGGACCACCCCGTCCCGCCCGGCGCCACGGGCCGTCTCCTCATAGGCGGCCCCATGGCCGCCCCCTGCTACCTCGGCGATCCCGGACTCAACCGCGACCGCTTCACCACCGGCCCCGACGGCGGCACCCTCTACCGCACCGGCGACCTGGCCCACTTCGACGCACAAGGCCTGCTGCACTACGCCGGACGCGAGGACACACAGATCAAACTCAGCGGCCACCGGCTCGAACTGGGCCAGGTCGAGGCGGCGTTGCTCCAGTTCCCGGGCGTCACGAACGCGGTCGCCGTCGCCGAGCACGGCCGGCTCGTCGCCTGCCTGGAGTGCCGCGGCCCCGACCCCGACCCGGCCGACCTGGACCGGCACCTCGGTGAACTGCTGCCCGCTCACGTCCGGTTGGGGCGCGTCCGCAGGCTTCCCGCACTGCCCCGTACCCCCAGCGGCAAGCTCGACCGGGCCGCCGCCCTCACCGCGGACGGAGCCGACCTCGGCGCCAACGGCCCATCGGAACACGGGGCGTTGTCGCCCCTGGAGGACCGGCTCACCGAGCTGTTCGCCACCGTCACCGGCCGGCGGCCCGCGCCGGACCAGCACTACTTCGACGCAGGCGCCACCAGCCTCGACCTCATGCGGTTCCACCTCCACTGCGCCACGGAGGCCGGGATGTCCTTCCGCATGGCCGACCTGTTCGAGCACGTCACCGTCCGGGCCCTGGCCGCGGCTCTGACCCGACCCGTCTCCGCGCCCGCCGAGTCGGCGGGAACACCTCTTCCCGCGGACCCGACGCCGGTCACCCCCACCGCACCCGGCTCCGGGGTTCCCTTCCGGGACGCCACCGCCGCCGGACCACGCGCCGCCGGACGCGCGTCCCGGGGGATCGGCGACACGGACCCGGCCGTGGAGCCCGTCGCCGTCGTCGGCATGGCCGTGCGGCTGCCCGGCGCCCCCGACCTCGCCGCCTTCTGGGATCTGGTCACCACCGGCCGACGTGGTGTGGAACACTTCGTCGCCCCGAACGGCCGGGTCGGCGCACGCAGCCAGTCCGACCGGCCGCTGGGCTTTGACCCCGCACGCTTCGTCATCAGTCCCCACGAAGCACGGTTGATGGACCCGCAACAGCGCCTGATGCTGATGGTCTGCGTGGAGGCCCTCGCCCACGCGGGCCTCGCCGAACCCGCCGGGCGACAGGTCGGGCTGATCGCGGCCTGCGGCGAGAACACCTACTTCCAGCGTCTGATCCGCGAAGCCGAGCCCGACGACCTTCCCGACAGTTTCCGGCTCGCCCTGCACCACGAGAAGGACTTCCTCGCGACCAAGGCCGCCTACCATCTCGGCCTGACCGGGCCCGCATTCAGCGTCCAGACGGCCTGCTCCAGCTCCCTGGTCGGCGTCCACCTCGCCGCCCAGCTGCTCCGTCAGGGTGACGCCGAGGTCATGCTCGCCGGGGGAGTGCTCGTCGACGCCGAACTCACCGACGGCTACACCTACCGCCCCCAGCACATCTTCTCCCCGGACGGCCACTGCCGCGCCTTCAGCGCCGACGCGGGCGGCACCATCGGCGGGAGCGGGGCGGCGGTCGTCGTCCTCAAACCGCTGAGCCTGGCCCGCCACGACGGCGACACCGTCTACGCCCTCGTCACCGGCTCCGCCGTGAACAACGACGGCGCGGACAAGCTCGGTTACAGCGCACCGTCCCTGTCCGGGCAGCGCGCGGCCGTCCGGACCGCACTGCGCCGAGCGGGCCGTCGGGGCACCGACGTCGGCTACGTCGAGGCCCACGGCACGGGCACCCGTCTCGGCGACCCCGTCGAGGCGGGCGCCCTGCAGGACGCGTACGACGTGCCGCCGGGCCATCGGATCGCGCTGTCCTCGGTGAAGAGCCAGATCGGTCATTTGGGCGCCGCCGCGGGCGTGACCGGTCTCGTCCGGGCGGTGCTCGCCGTACACCACGCGACGATCCCCCCGACCGCCGACTTCGACCGGCTGAACCCTGAGATCGACGCCGCAGCCTTCCGCGTCCCGGTGACCGCGGAGCCCTGGCGGCCGGCCGGGCCGCGGCTCGCCGCCGTCAGCAGCTTCGGCATCGGCGGGACCAACGCCCATGTCCTCGTCGAGGAGGCCCCGCCCGTCAAGGCGAAGGCATCCACGGACGTGGCTGACAGCGCCGGGACCGGAGACCTCAGGAACGGGGCGGAGCCCGCCGAGACGGACCCACAGGCGCAGGGACCCGTAACCCCTGCTGACGCTGGGCGCCTTGAATCCTTCGACGACGCGGTGAGGACGGCCTCCGGGGGCACCGAGCCCTTCCCGGCCGGCGCCCCCGAAGGGCGTCCGTTCCTGCCGCTCCTGGCGCTGTCCGCGCACAGTGCCTCGGCGCTCCGAGCGGACGCCCGCCGTGCGGCCGACCACCTGGCCGCCCACCCCGACCGCTACGAGCAGGTCGTACGCCACCTGCGTACCGGACGCCCCGCGCTCGGCCACCGTGCTGCCTGCCTGCTCCCCGACGCGCACGCGGCCATTGCCTGGCTGCGCGCCTTGGAGCCCGTCGCCGTGCCGAAGAGTCCAGGCGACCCCGTGGACGCCCGTCGGGCGGCCCCGGAGGAACTGGCGGACGCCTGGTACACGGGCCGTCCCGTGAACTGGCGGGAGCACCCCGCCCCGGCCCCCTGGGACTTCCCACCCCCCTCCTTCGACCTCACCGACTACGACCTGCGCCGCTCCGCGAAGCCCGGGGGACCCCCGTTCCCGCAACGGCTGCCGGCCGACCGGTGGCTGCACCAGAACCACTGGGTCCGCGTGCGCCGGGCCCGCACCAGGCCCGTTCCCGCCGCCGGACGCACCGTGGTCGTGGTCGGCGACGCGGCGACGGAGTGGAGCGCCTGGGCGGCTCCGAACCAGGGCGGAGCACGCGTGGTGCGCATCGAGACGGGATCCCGTTTCGCCCGCCTCGGGCCGGACACATACCGTGCCGATCCCTGCGACGCCGCACAACTTCGCCGCATCCTGCACGACCTGGACCTCAGGCCGGGCGCGCACACCGACTGGCTGCACACCCTGCCCCTCGCCGTGCGCGGTCCGGTCGACGAGTCCACCGTCGAGGCCGGCGTTCGAGCGTGCCTGGACACGGTCGCCGCCCTGTGTGCGGCCCTGGCGGACGTCCCCTCGGACGTACGCCCCCGGCCATGGGTGTTGACCCATGCCGCCCAGCCCGTGACAGGCCCCGTCGCGCGACCCGAACTCGCCCTGACGGCGGCGGCGAGCGAAGTGTCGCGCCAGGAACTCGGCCTGACCGTACGGTGGGTGGACCTGCCGGACGCTGACCCTGCCCATTGGGCGGACCGGTTGACCGCGCTCCTCGACGACCCCGGGAACACCGGGCCCCGGCTCGCGCTGCGCGACGGGCACTGGTGGCGGCCGGTACGCCGGCCCGTGTCCGAGGCGTCACTCGTCGGTGGGCCGGCGCACGAATTGACCCGGCCCCGTCCCGGCACTCATCTCATCCTCGGCGGCACCGGGGGTATCGGCAGCACGCTCGCCTCCCGCATCCTGCGGGAGCCGGACACCCGGGTCGTGCTCCTGTCACGCACCGGAGAACGGCCCGTGGCCCTCGCCGCGTGGCGCGACCGCGTCACCTGCGTGCGAGCCGACCTCGCCGAGGAGTCCCTGGACGACATCGCCACCCGCCTCGGCCCCCACCTCGACGGTCTGACCGGCGTCATCCATGCGGCGGGCACCGGACACGGAGCGCTCCTCGTGCGCCGGGACAGGGCAGCCGCTCGCCGGGGCATCGCGGCCAAACTCCGAGGCGCCCTGCTGACCGAGCGGCTCATCGCCACGCACCGGCCCGACACGGTCCTGTACTGCTCGTCCATGGCAGCCGAGCTGGGTGGCGTCGGACAGTTCGACTACGCCGGGGCCAATGCCCTCCTCGACGGCTTCGCCCACCACGCGAGCGGCGACGACAGCACCGCACGCACCGCCGTCGCCTGGGACGCCTGGCGTGAGGTCGGCATGGCGCACACCGCGCGGGTGCGAGACGCACGCCACCGGGCGCACCTGGACGTAGCGCTGACCCCGGGGGAGGGCGTGGAGGTGTTCGACCGGGTGATGGAGCTGCAGCTGCCCCAACTCCTCGTCTGTACCACGGACCTGGCCGAGGCCTTCCGTTTCTACGAGGCCGCGCCCGACCCTGCCACCGTTGCGGACGCGCGGCTCGAACCCGGCCCGGAGCCCGGCACCCCGATCACCCACACCCGAGCCGAGTCCCCGGACGGCAGCCCGGCCGCCGCGCTGCGGGAAGCGACCCGTTCCCTGCTCGGCCTGGACAACCTGGACGCGGCCGCGCCGCTGTACGACCTCGGCGCCGACTCCCTGACCCTGCTGGAGCTCCTGGACGAGGTGAAACGGCTCTACGGCACCGATCTGGACCTGTCCCGGCTCACCCACCGGGTCACCTTGAACGAGATCCTGGGCCACCTCACTGCCGCCCGGCCGACACCCCGTACCCACGCGGTCGCGGTCGACGTCTGGCAGCGCGGAACGGGGCCGGAAGTGCTCTGCCTCGTCCACCCCGTCGGGGGTGACATCCAGGCGTACCGGGCCCTCGTCTCCTCCCTGCCCGACCACCTGACGGTCTGTCTGATCGCCGACCCGGCATTGTCCGCCCCGGACGTGCCCAACTGGTCCCTCACCGAACGCGCCGATCATTACCTCGCCGCCGTCCGGCGGGAGTTCCCAGCGGCGGGACGGCAACTCCGGCTGGCGGGATGGTCGTTCGGGGCCTGGACCGCGCTCACCATGGCGGCTCTCGCGGAGGAGGCCGGTGAAGAGGTGGCCGCCCTCTACCTGCTCGATCCGCCGTCCCCCGATCCGGCCGCGCATCCCATGGTCGACGAGGAACAGGTAGCGGCCGTGTTCGCTCTCGAACTCCGCGGCAACCGCACCGACCCCTCCCTCACCGAACAGGGCAGGGCCTATGCCGAACGGCTCGCCCAGTGCTGCCGGGCCAACCTCGCCGCCATGCGCGCGCACCGTCTGCCCCGCCGGACGAGGACGCCCGGCTGCCTGTGGCTGGCCCAACAGCCCGTCGCGGAAATGCCGGTGGTGATGGCGGCGCCGTCGACCGCTTCCGAGTGGGAGTCCCGCCTGCCCGCCGCGTTCCGAACCCACCACGTTCCCGTCACGCACTACGAACTTGTCGCCGAGCCCCACGTGCGTGCGGTGGCCGAAGTGATCGCGGGCGATCTCACCGCCTCCGCTCCGGTACCCGGTCCAACGCCAGGAGCCCCCGACCACCGAGCCCCTGCCGCCCGTTCCTGACCACGGCAGCCGAGGAGACCCCCCGTGGCACACCCCTACACCCGACTGCCGGCCCGCTCGTTCTGGCGGACCGCCGTCGCAGAACCCGCCCCGCAGGACATCGCCGACCTGTGGAGCCCCAAGTTCCCGATCAGGCAGGACGATCCGGTGGTCACCGCCGGCTCCTGCTTCGCCCGGCACATCGGGCCGGCCCTGCTTGCCGAGGGCATGCACTGGTACGACGCCGAACTCCCGCCTCCGGGCCTGACCCCGGCCGACCACGACCAACGAGGCTACCGCCGGTTCTCCTTCCGCACCGGCAACATCTACACCGCCGCAGCCCTGCGCCAATGGATCGCCTGGGCACTGGACGAGGAGAAGCCTCCCGAAGACTGGTGGACATCAGAGAAGGGACTGATCGACCCCTACCGCCCGGCACTTCAGCCGGACGGCTTCACCTCCCAGGAGGAAGCCCTCGCGGCCCGCTCGGTGACCCTCGCAGCGATCCGAGCCGCGCTGACGAAGGCCCGCGTCCTCGTCTTCACCCTCGGACTCACCGAGGCATGGTGGGACACCCGGCACAACACCGTCCTGCCGATGTGCCCCGGAACCGTCGGCGGCACCTTCGACCCCGCTCGGCACGTCCTGCGCAACCACACGGTGGCGGAGGTCTCCGACGACCTGAGCGCCACGCTGGACATGGCGCGCAGCGTCAACTCGGGCCTTCAGACGCTCCTCACAGTGTCGCCGGTCCCGCTCACCGCGACCGCGACGGGACGGCACGCCCTGGTCGCCACCACCCACTCCAAGTCCGTCCTGCGGGCTGCCGCCGGCCAACTCGCCGACGCCTACGACCACGTCGACTACTTCCCCTCGTACGAGATCATCACGGGCTTCCCCTACCGGGCGATGTTCTACGGACCCAACCTGCGCACGGTCACCCCCGACGGGGTCGACTTCGTGATGCGCCACTTCTTCGCGGGAACCTCCGGACGTCCGTCCGACGAGAGGCAGTTCCGCGACGGTCCGGCCGCGGCGCCTGCCCCGGTCAACCACGGCGGAGAGGAGCAATGGTGTGACGACGCGGTACTCGACTACTACGGACCGGGCGCGGTTCCTCCTGCTCGGTGACTCCCATGCCGGAGCCGTCGGCCGGGCGGCGCGCGAGGCCGGCTTGCCCTTCGCCGGCGGTCCGATCGGCTCCGGACGGGATCTCCTTGGACCGTTCTTCGACCCGAGCGGCGAGGACGACATCACCTTCCGCGACGCCGAGTCCGAACACCTGTACCGAGGTTTCCTCGACCAGCTCGACACCCGGGGACTCGGACGGCTCACCGTGCCGCTGGTGTGCACCTTCGGCCTGAGCGTCCACACCGTCGCCACGGCGGCCAACTGGTCCGTGCACCGCGACGTCCGAGACGCCTACACACCCGGGTTCCTCAGGAGCGAGCACTTCGGCGACCTCGTACGCGCCACAGCCGGCGGCGCGTTGGCGTTCTACGACCGTGCCGTCGCCCTCGGCCTGCGTACGCTCGCCCTGCTGCCCCCGCAACGCGTCCCCGGCATGGCGGACCCCCAGGTCTTCTTCGCGGCACAGGACGTCCTCCACGAGGAACTACGCGCCCGCGGAATCGAGACCGTCGATCTCCGTGCCCACGTCACCGCCGCCGACGGCCTGCAACGCGCCCCGTTCTGCGAACCCGACGACACCATCCACGGCAGCCTCGCCTTCGGCCGCCTGATCGTCGCGGCGCTGCTCGACCGGGGCCTGTGACCGCGCCTCCCACCCCTCTCACCCCCTACCACCAGTGAGGACACCATGGACCCGTACGCACTCGAAGCCGTCGAGCGCATCACCACTCGCGCCGCCGAGCCCTACGAGACGATCACCGTAGACACGATCACGCCTCTCATCGGCGCGGAGGTGTCCGGTGTCGACCTGAGTGAGGAACTCACCCCGCAGCAGGAGAAGGAGATTCGTGCCGCGTTCCTCGACCATCACGTCCTTGTCTTCCGCGACCAGGACCTCACCACGGAACAGCACAAACGCTTCGCCGCCCTTTTCGGCGAACTCCATCCGGTCGAGCTCCCGGAGGAGGGCAGCGACCCCCACGTGCTGGAGATCAGCGCCACGAAGGAGTCCCGCGCGGTCGCCGGCAATGGATGGCACGCGGACGGTACCGCCGACGCCGAGCCGTCCCTCGGATCCATGCTGCACATCACAACGGTCCCGGAGGGCGGCAGTGGCGGCGACACCCTGTTCGCGAACATGCACCTCGCCTACGAGCTGCTGTCCCCGGCCATGCGCACCTTCCTCGACGGACTGACCGCCGTGCACGACGGCGCGCTGCCCTGGATGGGACAGCCCATACCGCCCGAGTACGACGTGCCGCGCACCGAGCACCCCGTCGTCGTCCGTCACGCCGACACCGGCCGTAAGTTGCTCTTCGTCAACGGCCCCTACACGTCGCACGTCACCCAGTTGTCGCGGCCCGAGAGCACGGCCCTCCTGGACATGCTCTACGCACACATCGCGCGCACCCCGCTGCTGCAGTGCCGCGTCCGCTGGCAGCCGCGCACCCTCGTGTTCTGGGACAACCGCTGCGTGCAGCACCACGCGGTCTGGGACTACTTCCCGCACAGCCGCCACGGCCGCCGCGTCGCCATCAACGGCACTCGCCCCCAGGCCTGACGTCACCCGAGGACCGATCGGCCGTGCACGCCTCCCCGGACCGAGGGACACCGTCCATGAACACGACGCCCGCCACCGAACCATCCGGGACGACAGCGGCGGCCCCGGCCGCCACCGGCTCCGGGGAGGCGCCCGCTCCCGCGACCCCACCGCACTGGACCGAACAACTGACCTCGACCCTGCGGGAGGGACTCACGACGGATGAGACCCTCGTCCCCACCGCGGACGCCCTCCGGGGCGGAGGCATGCGAGTACTCCACCACTGGCACGCCCGAACGACCCTGCCTCTGCTGGCCGCCACCGATCCGACTGACGGCGAGGAGTCCACACGGCCTCTCACACCGGTCAAACCACTGATCGACCTCCACCTGCGCGCCGCCGACGGCACCCTGGCCCCGACAGCCGCCTGGGCCACCGCCCTCCACCCGGTACTCCTGACCACCTACCGCAGGGCCTATCCGCACGTGACCGCCTACGCCGAGGCGCACGTCAATGCCCGGGACTACGCCCTGGCCAACGGCCGGACCTGCACGGAGGCAGACGAGTACGGCCACAAGTACGCCCGCCTCAGCACGACCACGAACGCCGAGGCGTTCGCGACCACCCACGCCGACGCCCTCACCTGGGCCCTGGCCCACGCCTACGCCTACGCCACAGCCGACCCCGATGCCTACACCGCGACGTTCCCCTCTTCCCAGACCCGAGCCACAGCCCACGCCGCGTCCACCCCTGAAGATGTCCCGGATCCGTCGGTCTTCCTCCACCTCGCCACGGGCCTGGCAATGGCCTTGAAGGAACAGGGGAATTGAGGAGCGCCGTCGCGACGCCGGTGTGCCCGGCTGGCTTGCCGCGTTCTCTTGCGCTCGCGGGTTCAGTGAGACCGGGCACGGATTGGGTCGGACGGGTGAACCGCGCGCGGCGCGTCGTTGGGATGTGCTCGGCGCGTGCGGGATTTTGGAGGCTGTGCGTTGCTGATCTCTTCCGAGGGCAGTTGGCCTGGGGACAGCAACCAGCCGAGGGAAGGAACCTGTTCCGTGTCTGCCGAACTCTCCGACGACCTGAAGAAGCTCATCGACGACAACCCTGTCTTCGCCAACGTGGCCACGATCCAGCCAGACGGCAGTCCGCAGCTGACGATCACCTGGCTCGGCCGGGACGGAGACGACCTGTTGGTCTCCACCACCGTGGGCCGCCGCAAGGAGAAGAACCTGCGCGGCGACCCTCGGATCACCGTCATGATCAACCCGCCGAACGCGCCCTACACCTACGCCGAGATCCGCGGCACGGCCACCCTGAGCACTGAGGGCGGTCAGGAACTCATCGATGAACTGTCGCGGAAGTACACCGGAAAGGACTACGCGGACTTCAACCCCGGCTCGAAGGACGACGCCGAGCGCGTCGTCGTCCGCGTGACCCCGCGCAAGGTGGTCGGCTCGATCTGAGCCCGCCGACGGCTTCCCTGATTGCGGATCGGACACAGCTCGGGCCGGTCTCGGTGGGGCCTCGCTTGTGGCCATGACCTCGTCGACGCGAGGTACGGACGGACGTGCACCGTCTCCCTGGCGGCCGTACCTACGGTGGTCGGCCGTCAGGGACGCGCCGGTGTCGGCACTCGTTCGTCGACCCGTGCGGCCGCGCGGTGGGGGAGCAGCAGCGGGGTCGCCAGGAGGAGCACGCCGGCCAGGGCGAGGGCGGTGCGTGGGCCGAGCAGGGCGGCGAGTACTCCCCAGAGGGCTGTGAGGACCGCGGTCGTCGCCTTGGTCGTCACGGTCCAGGCTGTCAGGGTCCGGGTCACTCGGTCGGGCGCCGTGCGCTGGAGACGACAGGTGGCGTAGACGGGGTTGAAGATCCCGCAGCAGAGGATCAGCCCCAGTTCGACGCCCATCACCAGCAGCAGTCCGGCCGTTCCGGGCCCGATGAAGGCCAGGCCGATGGGCCAGACCGCACGCAGCGTTCCGGCCACGCGCAGGATCCGGTGCGGCCCGAACCGGGCGGCGAGCGGCCGGGCCAGGCGTGAGCCGAGCAGGCCGCCGACCGCGGGGGCGGCGAAGGCGAGACCGTACTGCCAGGGCTCGTAGCCGAGCCGGCCGAGCATGAGGACGGCGAGCAGCGGTTCCGTGGCCATCACCAAGCCGTTGAACAGGGCGGTGTTGAAGAACAGCGGGCGCAGGGTCGCGTCGGCGAGGATGTAACGCCACCCGTCGAGCAGGTCGCGGCCCCGCATGCGCTGCGCCTCCCGCCGTGCGGGCTGGGGCTCGCGACCGCCCGTCGCGCGGATCCCCAGGGCTGAGAGCAGGTAGGTGACCGCGTCGGCCATCACGGTGGCCACCGGGCCGAGGAGTCCGATGGCGGCCCCGCCCAACGGCGGTCCGATGATCGTGGTCGTCCAGGCCGTGGACTCGAATCGCGCGTTGGCGACGAGCAGGTCCTCCGAAGGCAGCAGTGACTTCAGATAGGCGCCCGAGGCGGCGCGGAAGCTGATGTCGCCCGCCGCGACCACCACCGACACCAGCAACAGCTGAACGAAACTGAGCACGCCGAACGCGAAGGCCGCCGGGATCGTCAGCAGCGCCGCGAACCGCAGCAGATCCATGGTGATCAGTACGGGCCGCTTGCGGCGGAACTCCACCCACGGCCCGAGCGGCACCGCCACGGCCGCGCCCACCGCCGCTCCCACGGAGGACAGCGCGGCCACCCGGGCAGGGCCGGCGTGCAGCACCTGGATGGCGATCAAAGGGAACGCGCCGAAGGCGAGCCACGTGCCGAGTGCGCTGGTTCCGTACGCTGCCCAGAGCCAGCCGAACTGCCGCCCCGGCCCATGCCCGAGCAGACGTCCGAACGGCCTTCGGGGCTGCCGCCCACTCTTCATGCCCCGAGCCCCTCGCTTCCCACCCGTACAACCATTGCGCGATCGCAAGCATCAAAGCGGGCGGCTTCCCCGGGATCAAACAACCGCAGGGCCGCTCAGGCACAACCAATGGTTGTGAAAGTAGGGTGGTGGCATGGACCTCGACACCGTTCGGACCTTCGTCGCCGCCGCGGACGCGGGGCAGTTCCAGGAGGCCGCCGCGGAGCTGTCGATCACGCAGCAGGCCGTCTCGAAGCGCATCGCGGTACTGGAGCGGAACCTCGGGGTACGGCTGTTCACCCGCACCCCGCGCGGTGCCGAGCTCACCATCGACGGCCAGGCGTTCCTGCCCCACGCGCGCGAACTCCTGCGCGTCGCCGAACGCGCGCTCGCGTCGGTCCACACTGGTCGCCGTGCGCTGCGCGTCGACGTGATCGCCTCGCGTGGAGCGGCGGCGGGGCTGCTGCGCGGCTTCCATCGCGCGCATCCCGAGATCGACCTCGACGTCGTGATGCTGTTCGACATCGAGACCGCGGTCGCCGCCATCCGCTCCGGCACCATCGACGCGTCCTTTCGCGCCGTCGCCGTGCCGGACCGGCCCCTCCCCCCGGACATCGAATCCGTCCGGGTCCTGGACGAGCCGCTCCAGCTCATGACCGGACCCGCTCACGCGCTGGCGGGCGCCCGGTCCGTCACCGTCGCACAGCTCGTCGGACACCGGATCTGGATGCCGGGCATCGTCCCTGGTACCGAGTGGGCCGTCTTCTACGACGACCTTGTCGCCGAGTTCGGTCTCACCATCGAGGCGACCGGCCCCAACTTCGGCTCGGACGCGCTTCTGGACACCATCGCCGACACTCCGGCCCTGGCCACTTTCATGGGCGAGCACACCCGCCATGTCTGGCCCGCGGGGTACGGGCTGCGCATGATCCCGGTGACCGACCCGATGCCGGTCTACCCGCACTCGCTGCTGTGGCACCGCGACAACCCTCACCCCGCGTTGGCCACCCTTCGCGCCCACCTCGACGCCTCGGACGCCGGGCACGGCGCCGCCGGCACATGGGTGCCGCACTGGGTACTGGAGAGCTGAACGGACCACCACCCCGGCCGGTACCGGCCACCTGTCGCGAGGGGGAATCGGAGTCGACGACGGCCGAGCGCGGGTGTGGGGCGTAAGGTCCGACGCCGGCGCTCTTCCACGACCCCACCGTCTCGCACATGATGAGGGACGCGGCCATCGCCCGTGTGCTCGGCCGGCCGACGGGAGCCGACGGGAGCCGACGAGGGCATCGCTCTGGGCTCCGCCGCCCTCGGTCTCGGTATCAACCGGACCTGAACGGAACGAAGGTCCTCGAACCCGTGGAGACCGCACCGCCGGGGCACTGGCGCAGCAGCGCCGCCGCGCCGGGCCTCGCCGGTGCCGCCTGAGCGGTACGGCCGGCACGGGTCCCATGGCTCGTCGTGAAGCGCTGCGGGGCGGCTGCCGTTCCGGAGTTGGCCGAAACAGGCCCCTGTGGGCCCACGAAAAAACAACCAGGCGACCGGTATATTTTTGTGAGTCCGGTGATGAAGACGTCGGTGTTGTGTGACCGCTGGGGGGCGACGGGGATGACGTGTGTCCGCACGGATGTGGTGATCGTGGGTGGCGGCCCGGTGGGCCTGCTGCTCGCGGCCGAACTTGCCGGCTACGGGGTGCGGACGGTGGTGCTGGAGGAGCGGGCCCAGGTGTCCGAGCGCCCAAGGGCAACCACCCTGCACGCTCGTACGGCCCAGGTACTGGCTCGCCGGGGGTATCTGCCCGCTCCCGCGCTTCCGTTGAGCGAGGGGTCCCTTTCCACTCCGTTCCATTTCGCGGGGATGTGGGGTCTTGAGCTGACCGTGCCGGCCGGTGAACCGGAGCCGCTGTTGAAGCGGCCGCAGGCCTCTCTCGAACGGTACTTCGGGGAGCGGGCTCGGGCCGCAGGCGCTCAGGTGCTGCGCCGGCATCGCATGGTCGGCCTTGAACGCGGCGAGCAATCGATCGTGGTGACGGCCGAACACCCCGCAGGGCGAGACGAGTTCGAGGCCGCCTACGTCGTGGGGGCCGACGGCGCCCGTAGTGCTGTGCGCACTCTCGGCGGGATCTCCTCCGATGCGACCGCGCCCACCGTGGCGGCGATGGTGGGGGTCGTGCGGTGCACGGGGGAGGAGGTCCCCGAGTCGGGATGGCATCGCACGCCGCGTGGCTGGGCGGTCGCCAAGGAGACGACGGAGGGCCGGTGGCACCTGCGGGTGGTCGACTGCCTTCGCCCCCCTGCGGATCACCGGCTTCCCTTGGGGCTGGAGGAGTTCCGGCGCGAGACGTCCAGGGTCATGGGCCGGGACATCGAGATGGACGAGCCCCGCTCGCTGAGCCGCTTCAGTGACTTCTCCCGGCTGGCCCGCTCCTACCGGTCGGGCCGGATCCTGCTGGTCGGGGACGCCGCCCACGTTCATTTCCCCATCGGCGCGCAGGGGTTGAGCACAGGCCTGCTCGACGCCCTGAACCTCGGGTGGAAGCTTGCCTTCACCGTACGAGGGGTGGCCGCCGCAGGGCTGTTGGACTCCTACGACGAGGAGCGCAGGCCGGCTGCCGCGCGTCTGCTGGAGCAGGTGCGGAGGCAGGTGGACCTGATGAGACCGGGCAACACCCCTGTCTCACTGGCGGAGTTGGCCGCATCCACGGGAGCGGCGGCGGACGTCGGTGCCGAAGTGGAACGACTGGCCCTGATGATCAGCGGGCAGGACGCGGTGCTGCCGACGCGATCGGGGCCGCCGTCCCCCTGGGAGGGACGGTTCCTCCACAACCTCGAACTGGCGACGGACGAGGGGTCCGTCGATGCGATCAGGCTTTTGACGAACGGCCGTATGACCTTGTTGCGCTTCGGGTCCACGGCATCGGACTGGGCTCCGCCGCCGTGGCTGCGCGGTGCGCTGCGGGTGGTCCGGGCGACGCCGGTTGCGGGCCTCCCGTCTGTCGCCGTGCTTCTGCGCCCGGACGGCTACGTCGCCTGGTCGGCGGAGACGGTCGGCGAAGTGGAGCACATCGACGAGGCCGTCTCGGCATGGCTGACTCCGACGTGCGGAGCCACGACCATGGAATCGACCGTTCCGGTCTTGGCTGCGGCCGTCCCGGCCGCGGTCTAGTACTCCAGCCGTGGATCGTGGTCTCTATGGCTGTGCGGCCCGTCGCCGGTAGTGGCTGGCCTTGGACCGGCCCGCTATCCCGCTCATCAGGGCCTCGAACGGCTCCTGCCGGCGGCCAGGGGTCTACGATGTGACCTACCGGCCACCGTACGATCTTCAGTCTTCACACACTGATCATCAACGGTGGCCGCACCCGTCTCCACAGCGCGTCAGGATCGCGGGGTCTGCCTGCCGTCCTATGTCTGGAGGACTTGTGCGACGTGGCGAAGTCTGGTGGGCCGAGTTCGACGAGCGGAGGTTGGTCGTACTGCTGTCGGCAGACGACGCCTCCGGGATCCGGGTGATGCAGGTCGTCGCTCCGGCGGGCGTCGACATCAGCGGTCTGGGCACCGAAGTGATGGTGGGCGTCGGGGAAGGAATGCCCTTCGAAGGCGTGCTGCGGTTCGCGTTCCCGCGTCCAGGCTTTACCCCCTGCACGTGGCTGACCACTGTGTCCCGGGACGATCTGATCGAGCGGGCAGGCATCTTGTCCTCCGTGAAGCTCAACGAGATTGACGATGCTCTCCGGCAGGCCGAACAGGCGCAGGAACCGACCCCGGCGACGACCATGAAGCTCAGCGAGATAAGGGACGCCCTCCGACCCGGCGGTCAACTCGGATACTGACCTTGAAGTCGTTTTGGCGTAGAGGCTGATGGTTGGTGGTCTTCGCGGTATGCCGGAGGTAGGAGGTATCCGCAGGGTGGGGGTCTGACCGCAGGCTGTAGAAGCCGCAGCCGGTCCAGGCTGCGCCCGCATTGCGTGATCTTGGACAGGAAAAGGCACCGCAACCGGATAGGGCACTGACGCAGTGGGTTGCCCCGCGACCTCATGCGGGAGCAATCCCCGGCAGGCCACGGCTCCTGGCTGGCAGGCTGTGGCCATGAGTCCTGAGTCCAACGGCCTGTCCGGCACTTCTTGGCTGGGTAGCCCGATCGACGCGCGTGCACTGTTCGGTCCGGAACTCAGGTCGCTGCTCGATACCCTGCGTGGTCTGACTCCCTCCGACTGGAGCCGGACGGCAACCGGGCACTGGACGGTGCACGCCGTTGCCGCCCACCTCCTGGGCGACTACTACGGCCGTCTCGGCCACGACTACCGGGACGGCTTCGCCGACGGCGAGACCGTCGAGGCATTCATCCACCGCACGAACCAGGAATGGGTCGACCTGCACTCGGACGACAGCCCTGCTTCACTCATCGACGCCCTGGCGGCGGCAGGCACTCTCCTCGCTCAGCGATTCGCCACGGCCAACCCATACGCGGCAGCCCTGGGCGTGTCGTGGGCAGGCGTCGACCCCGCGCCGGCCTGGCTGGACATAGCCAGGGAGTTCACCGAGCACTGGACTCACCGCCAGCAGATCCGCCACGCCATCGGCCGCAACACCGACCCGGAGCCGCGTGCCCTGACCGTGGTCCTCGATACCTTCATGCGGGCCCTGCCCCACACGCTCCGGCGCACGTCAGCACCAATCGGGGCGCAGGTCCAGATGATCGCCAAGGGCCCCGCCGGCGGCACTTGGACGGCAACTGCCACTGCGGACCGATGGTCGTTGGCAGAAGCGCCGAGCGGCCGACCAACCGCAGCCGTGTCGCTGGATACAGAGACCGTCTGGCGATTGTCTACGCGGAACCTCGATCCTGCGGATGCCCTGTCCCGCGCCCACATGCAAGGAGATCGTCGGCTCGCCGAAGCCGCATGCCAGATCGTGTCCATCATCTACTGACGACGCCGGCCTCATCGGCCACCACCGTGCACGCCGACAGCGCCAGCGTTGGGCACCGACATCACGCATTCAACTTCAGTGGACGGAAAGGGAACCAACGCTCGTGGCTGCCACAGCCCTGAGGGAAGCCGGTGTCTCCCGCCGCGTCCGGCAGGCGAAGGTCGTGTCCCCATGTCCCGGCCTTCGGCCGACCGTGCCGGCAGCTGCGCGCTCTTCGC
The DNA here is from genome assembly GCF_040607345.1 of Streptomyces sp. NPDC005302. Taxonomy (NCBI): domain Bacteria; kingdom Bacillati; phylum Actinomycetota; class Actinomycetes; order Kitasatosporales; family Streptomycetaceae; genus Streptomyces; species Streptomyces sp. NPDC005302. The sequence goes on along the minus strand of NZ_JBEXGN010000013.1, from coordinate 98,155 downwards.
ATGGTCCTACCCGGCATCGTCCCCTCCGTGTCGGGACCGCCGCCATCAAGTAGCAGCCGATGCAGGTCCCCTGCCGAAAAGGCGCAAGAAATAGGGCGCGTTCGAATGGTTAGGTAATATGTTCGCTCCGCATTAAGAGCGTTGAATCGTCCTGGCCGAATGTCGTCGAGATGCTGCCGAAAATGCTGCGATGGCCCTCGCGTGACTATTAGTGTGACGCGTAAGCGGAGTGGGGACTCCGGGGGACCATGTGATCAGACCTGCGTGCTCTTCACCAGGGCACAGCCATGTCTGGAGCTCGGTGAACAACGGTTGTCGACAGTGCCGTTGACGCACCGGCGATTGCGGCGGGACGGGGGAATTCGTGCGGGCGGAGACCGGGAGAGGCAGCGCGGACGGGAATCTGCGTGCCGCGCTGCGCGTCGCGGACGTACTGGACGCGGCGCGTGTGGAGACCGGATCGGAGCCGCAGGCGCCTGAACAGGGATGTGTGGCAGACCTGTTGGCAGGATCGCCGCCGGATCCTCAGAACTGGCGGCGCGCCTGGCACGACCTCCAGGTCTCGGAGCGGGCTCGCGTCACGCGGTCGGGGCTCGGCTGGATTCTCACGTCCTTGGCATCCGGACGTTATCCGGCGCTGCGCGTTCTGGAGGTCGGCTGCGAACGACTTCGCCTCTCTCGCGTGTCCTGCAACGCGGATCGCCCAGGGCTGGATTTCCGGCGACTCGCCGAAACGGACTGGCTCAATGGCGTATCCGCCGCGGAGGGATTTCCTCCGGCGCGGCGCCTCCGACTGTTTCTTCTCGCGGGAGGAACATCCGTAACCGGCACAGGACTTCACACTGCGGACGAGGGAACAGCCTCTGCACCGGACGGGGCGAACTCCGGTCCGGGCGGTGAATCAGTTGACCTCGTCGCTTCACTGGGACGGCGCCTCCGCGCCGTCGCCCGCCAGGCTCCGGCCCTCCCCGGGCCGCTCGTGCTCGTCGTACGGGGTGCCGGCTGGCCGCTGGTCGAGCAGGCGGCCGAGTCGTTGCGCTCCGACGACGAGCCGGTACTCCGTCTGCGGCTGCCCGTGCACTGGCCCGAGACACCGGTCGACCTGTTCGCGGGGCTGCCCCTGCGACTCTCCGTCTGGCTGGCGGGCGCCCACGTCGACGGCGGGTCCGGCACGGTCGGGCTGGTGCGACGGGTGCTGTTCCCGGCGGGCAGCCGGCTGAGCGATCCGACGGACACCGGTAGCGGTCCCGTGGTCCGGGTGTCCGTGGCGGCTCCGCCCGGCGGCGCCGCCGTCGGACAGAGCGTCGCGGCGGTCGTCTCGGCCGGGCGGGACGAATCGCCGTCGCACTGGCGGCCCCTGCGGGCCGACCGCCTCGAACTGCCGCCGGGCGCACGGGCCGTACTGCGCTACCGGCTCGTCGGACCGGACCGGGTCGACCTGCGGTACGACGGTCGCCACGAGGCCGAGACGTCGCCGTGGGCCGCCCTCGCGTTCCACACTCCGCGCCGGCTATCCCGGCCCCGCCCGGTCGACCTGGTGCTCGCCGTCGAGATCGCGGGGCCCCAGGCCGACGGAGGTGTGGCCGTGGAGGAGCGGCTTCAGGAGGCCGTGGCCGTCGTCGCGGCCGTACGGGACGCCGTGGGGGACGAGGCCACACTCCGGGTCGGACTGATCGGGTACCGCGACCACGCTCCCCTCGACCGGCCCCACCACAGCGATCCCGTCGTGCACCGGGTGGCCCTGTCGAATCCGCAGGTCGCCGAACAGGTACTCGGAGGCTGGCAGCGCAGCGCGCTGCGGCACGACTTCGCCACGGGCCTCGAACACGTGCCGCACGAACTGTCCTCCTGGCGCGACGCCTGGCGCCCGGACAGCCACCGGGTCCTCCTGGTCGTCGGTTCCAGGCCACCGCATCCGCGGAGCCGGCCACCGCAGGTCCTCCGGCGCGGTGCGGCGGTACGCATCTGTCCGGACCGGGTCGAATGGGAGGCCGCGCTGCGGTCGGTGCGCCACTACGACGGCGTGGCCTGCGTCGCGGTCGTCGACGAGCCGACCTGGATGGACCGGCTCGCGGGCGAGCCGCATCTCGCGCAGTGGGCGGACCACGCCTGGGACCTGTTCGGCGCCGACGGCCGTTTCGCGGCGGGGCACGACCCCCGTTCCATCGCCTCCGCCGTAGCCGCGCCGGCCCTCGGCCTGCCCGAGGACGGCACACCGATCAGGCTGGTCGTGTCCGACGGAGCAGGGGGCGACTGGCTGCCCGCGGCCGCGGGCTGACGACTCCGCGACGTAAGCGCGCACCGGGGGGTGCGCGGCACCGCAACCGCGCGGCGGGACCGTACCGCCGCCGACACCTGGGGGAGACCACCATGGTCATGGACGAGGAACGAGCCGAGCGCAACGGCGACGAGCGGCCGGAACGGAAGAGACGTGACAGGGCGGGTGAGGGGCCGTTCGCGGTCTTCGACCCCTCCACCCTGGTCGGTGGCCGGGCGGCACTCCCACCGGCCCCCGTCCAGGCCCCGGTCGGATCCCCCCGTACCGCCCCCGGTAGCGCGCCGCTCAACGGGGCGACTCCCGCCCCGCCCGTACCCGCGCCCACCCCGCCGCACGACGACAAGGCCAGGGCACCCGGCGCACCCCCCACCGACCCCGGGCACCGGGCCGAGGCCCCGCCGCCCGTCTTCGTGGAGAAACTCGATGAGCCGAACGAGAAACGGGCCAAGGCCGGGGCCAGGACGCCCACGGAAAAGACCTCCCGGAAAGAGGTGGCCCAGCAGGGGGCGGAGAACGCCGGATCCGTACCCGAATCGACGATCACCCTCTGGGGCGGCATGGGAAGCGGCAAATCGACGCTGCTCGCGGCCCTGTCCCGAGCCGTACAGGACCCCATGTACGGAAAGTGGAGCATGTGGCCGGAGGACCACGCCTCGCAGAAGTTCCTCAGCGACCTGGCGCACACCCTCTACCGCGACCGGACGTTCCCGCCCGCCACGCTGACCGAGCAGCGGCCGGTCCGCTTCACACTGGCCGGCGACCTCACGGGCACACGGTTCTCCCGCGGGAGCGGCAGACGGTGGTGGCGCGGAGGCGATCGCCGCGAGCTGACGGAGTTCAAGGTGACGCTCCGGGACGTGCCCGGCGAGGCGTTCGACCTGCGGTCGCAGACCGGTGCGGCGCTGGGCGGCAAACTCATCAAGGACCTGGGGGCGGCCCGGGCCATGGTGTACGTGGTGGACCCCGTACGTGAGTGGCAGGTCAACGGCGAGGAGGGACCGCTCGGCGAGGACGCCCGCCAGAGCGCGGACTTCTTCTCCGATGTCCTCGGCGGGGTGGCCACCGAGGTCAACATGCGAGGCGAACGGCACGGCAACAAGCTGCCCCACAGCATCGCCGTCTGCCTTGGCAAGTTCGACGACGACCGGGTGTTCCGGTTCGCCTGCGAGCAGGGCAACGTCCGTCTCAACCCCCGCACCGGGCAGCCCGAAGTGATGGACGCCAAGCGCTTGTTCGACGGACTGTGCCAGGCCTTCCCGCACGGCAGTCTGCGCGAGATCCAGCAGCAGATCGAGCTGTTCTTCGCCCCCGAGCGGGTCGGGTACTTCGTGTGCTCGGCCGTCGGGTTCTGGATCGACCCCGAGCGCGGCTTCGACTTCGAGAACCCGTCGCTGGTCAATCCCGTGGAGGACGACGTACGGCTCGTCGCGCCGCCCCGGCCCGTGAACATCCTCGAGCCCTTCCTCTTCCTGCGGGGCGTCGGCCCCCAGCAATCCTGACCCCGGCACCGCACGACCGCACCAGAGGAGACCACACGCCATGCCACCGGGACTGACCGCCCACTGGGCCCTGTGGGGCAAAGCGCCCCGGACCAACAGCGGCTACAAGGTATTGGCGGCCCATCCGCCCGAGCGGAGCGCCGACTACAACGCCTCGATCCTCCACTGGTCGCCGGGCACGCCGGCGCGCGGGGACCAACTCCCCTGGATCACCATCGGCCCCGGGCGGATGCCGGACGGGACCGACACCGTGGGCATCTTCGTGCTGGACAGCACCGACAGCGTGGACCGGACGAACCGGCCGATCCACCGGATCCACCACTTCGCCGTCGCCACCGGCCCGATCGGCGAACTCTCCCTCGGCTGGTGCGGTCTGGCCAGGGCCGCACTCGATGCCGCACCGTTCGTCGCGGCATCCGGCGTCGGGCCCGTCCACCTGCCCGTCGGGGAGGACGGCAGCCTGCTCGCCCACGTGGGCAGCGGCATCTCCGCCCGGGTGACCGCGGGCAGCCACTGGCTCGCGGCAGCCGCGGCCTGTCTCCTCGACGGCCCCGTCGTGGTGACGGGCGCCCGCGACTACAAGCCCCTCGAACTGCTCCAGGTCCTGGACTGCGTCGCCGCGATGCTCCCCTTCGGGGTCCGCGCCTCACTGTCCGCCGCGACCGGCAGTTCCTCGGGATCCCAGGTGCCCATGCGCCTGTACTGGGGAGACGCCGACGAGTCGCCGGGCGTCACGGGCCTCGTCTGGGACGGCGGCCTCCCCGACCTCGACCGGCTGTCCCCGGGGGCCCGTGCCTACTTCGACCTCCTCATCGAGGCATGGCACGCCCACGGCGCCGAGACCGTCGTCGCGCACCTCGCGCGCTCCCGCGAGCCCCTCGACCTCGACTCGGCCCACGTGCACGCCGACGCCCTGCACATTCTGTCCGGGCTCAACCCGGGGCTGGCGCTCGCACAGGAGGTGCGCCAGGGACATACGGTGGACGACCGGCTGATCGACGACGCCCTGCGCCACGACGTCTTCGACGCCCAGTCCGTCGCCGTGCTCTCCGCGGCCAAACTCGCCGGACGGTCCACCGACCTGAGTGCCATGGCCCGTCATCTCCCGCAGCCCGAGGTGTCCCAGGTGTTCTGGAATCAGCTCGTGGACGACCTGCTCGACGGACGCCTCGACAGCGCCCGCGGGCGGTTCGAGTCCCTGCGCGAAGCGACTCCCGACACGCCCGACGGCCGCGATCCGCTCGACCGCGCACTGGCCTGTGTGATCGACGAGGTGAGACAGCGCTCCGCGGTGGACGCGCAGGACCCCGTCGTCGACCGGCTACTGCCCACCATCTCCGCGTTCAGCCCGGGCACGATGGCCTTCACCCAGTCCCAACTGCTCGGCATCCCGGGCCTGGCAGGACGGCTCGTCCAGGCCGTGTGCGCACAGCAGCACGAGCCCGCCCCGCATGTCCTCGCCTGGCTGCGCTGGCTCTGCGACGACGAGGTGCCCGATGTGGCCGGCAGCCCGGAACTCACCCCGCTGTACTCCCTGTTGGCAGCGGAGAACGCGATGGTGGAACCCTCGAAGAAGTGGACCGAAGCTCAACCCGAAGCAGCCACCCGGCTGTTGGCGGCAGCCGCGGCATGCGGTCGCGCCGACCAGCTCCTGCGGGGCGGCTTCTTCGAGGGACTCGTAGCCTGCGCGTGCCGGAACACCCCGTCCGACCTGTCCGATCCGTCCGAGGAGACCCCACCGACACTCCTCCACCGCGCGCTGGACCGTCCGCCGTACCAAGTGCGAGCCGAGACAGCCGCACGCTGGGACATGCTGTGCGCGCTCACCGGCCGGCTGCCCGAGGCCTTCTTCGCCCTGACCCGCACCCCGGAGCTGTCCGGCTCCGCGGGCGTCACCACCCGGCTCGCGGGCTACGCCTCGACCCTGCAGGCCGAACTCGGGCTGCCCCTCGTCCGCGAACACGTGCCCAAGATCGTCGAAGGGCTGCTGGAGGAGATTCTCTCCGTCGACCAGGAAACCGGCGAGGGCCCCGAGGACACCGGCCGCGAACTCACCCTGAGGCTGCTGGAGGGGCCCGGCTCGCACACCCACCTCGCGGTCGACGCCGTGGCACGCCTGACACGGAATCCCCTGTGGAACGAGACGGACCCGGACACCCGCTGGCTCGACCGGATCGCCCGCCATCGGCCGGAACTGGCGCCTGCCCTCTCTCTGCGCACGCTGTACCGCACCGCTCGCGTGGCCGGAAACTCCGTCGAGGACCGCGGCACACTCGCCGTCCAACTCCTCGACGCGCATCGTGCGGGCGCAGACTCCGAGCAACTCTGCGTACCCCTGCGGTCCTGGGCGGCCAAGGGCCCCGTCGGCGAACGGATTCTGGGCATCCTCACGGCCTACCGCAACGCGTGGACGTCGCAGGCCGGGCCGCACCTGGCAGACCAGGAGACCCACCGACTCGAACTGGCCCTCGGCCGAGGCCCGGACCCCGCGCTGTGGCAGGCCTACATCGGCCACGCCGTCGACTGCCTGAACAAGCGACGGGCCGAGAACGCCCGGCGGATTCAGGAGCTGGCCCGCGAACAGAAGCACATGGACCTGGAGATCGACCGGCTGCGAAGACTCGACGCCGGCGCCTCCCACGCCCGTCCGTAGGTGCTGACCCCGCTCCGACGGCACTCCTCGAACGCCGCTCCGGAGCGCCGGAGATCGCCAGGACCTCGACTCCGAACCCGTACTCGCACGTCCTTGGGGGGACACATCATGCACACCATCCGTGCCTCCGCGCGCCTCGCTCTGCTGCTGGCAACGGCCGGCGCCCTCGCCGCCTCCGGCGCCCCGTCGGCCGGCGCCTCCGACAAGCCCCTGCCCCGCGACGGCATCTACCGGTCGCTCAAGGTCGACGACGTCCCCGCGGCATACGTCGTCCTCGTCGACACCTCCAGCTCGATGCAGGACAAGGGACCCGACGGAAAGCCGCTCTACGCAACGGTCAAGAAGCGCCTCGGTTCCTTCCTCAAGACCCTCACTCCGGCCGACGAGGTCGCCGTCGTCACCTTCGGGCGGGCCACCAGCGTCGTCCATCCCATGTCCCCGGCGAACCGGACCGACAAGCTGCTGAGCAGCGAGCTCCCGCGCTCCGCCGAGGAGACGGCAAGCGACCACGGAGCCGCCCTGAACGTCGCCGCCGATCAGCTCGACCGCAGCACGGCGCCCGTCGGAGCGGTCCTCATGCTCACCGACGGCGCCGTCAACGCACCCGACAGCCCCTACGCCCGCCTCGGCACTCCGGCCTGGAAACAGCTCAGACAGCGGTACGACGCCCTGGGCGCCGACCGCGACGTCATCGGCTACGGTCTGCCTCTCGCCGACGGCACACAGGTGTCGCAAGTCCTCGGCAGCGCCTTCGGTGCTCCGCGCATCCTCCCCGTCGACCCCGCGGCCCTGGGCTCGCAACTCAACGACGCCAAGGAACGGGTGCGCGCCGAGAAGGCCGAGAGCGTGCTCCGTGCCGACCAGGGCGAACAGATCGCGGTCTCCGTCCAGGGCCACGGAATCGAACGGCACGGTGCGGGGAAGGCCACCCTGGCCGCCGGCGGCGACACCGGAAAGCGGTCCGCGACCGTGCGGGTCACGCTGACCTCGCACGCCCGGCACGTCCCGCTGCGCGTCGACCTCAAGGCCGACGCCGCTCCCGGGGACGCGACGGTACACCTCGCCGCTCCGGCCGCGCCGGTGACGGTCGAACCCGGACGGAGCCGGACCGTCGAGGCGACGCTGACCTGGCCCCAGGACGCCGAGTTCGGCCTGCTGCCGGGCACCCGGGACTTTCGCGCCGGAGTGAGGATCCGCGCGGAGGTCACCTCGCCGTGGACACGGACCGTGCGCAGCTCGATCGGGTACGCGAAGTTCACCACCGGACGGCCCACCGTCACCGACGTCGACCTGGTGGGCACTGTCCCCGCCCGCACCCCCGGCTGGCTGTACCCGCTGATCCTGCTCGTCGTCCTGCTCGGCTCGGCCGCCGCCTGGCGCTCGTACAAGCGACGCAACCCGAAGCTGTCCGGGGCGCTGGTCGTGACGGACCTGCGGTCCGGCGAGCGACAGACGATCCTGCTCGGCGGCAGGGAGGTCAGCAAGGACACCGACGCCGGAAACGTGCGGGCCCGGATCTCCGTGCGCGGCCGGCACGAAGGAGGCCGCCTCGTCCTCGCCCTGCAATGCGTCCGCGAGGCACCGAGGCCCGGCGACGACCGGCTGCGCGACAGCGGCACGTGCGAAATCGGCAAGTCGACGGTGCTGTGCGGGATCGGCTTCTCCCACGAGACGCACAGCCAACCGGCTGTCGCCCTGCACTGAGATCCGCCCCGCCCGAACCTCGGGACGCAGGCCGCTGTGCTGCCGTGTCGCCGACAGCCGGCACGGCACCAAGTCGCGACCACGTCCCCACCCGCCCAGGAAAGGACCCTTCATGGTGAAGCCGTTGGACCCGGCCGTGGACCCGGCGGAGGCCGGCGGATTCCGCCTCCTGGGCAGGTTGGGCGCGGGCGGGTTCGGCACCGTCTACCTCGGCCGGCCCGTCGGAGAACACCGCGGACTCGACACGCTGGGAGCCGTCAAACTCCTCAAACCAGAGTTCGCCGACGACACCCAGCACCTGCAGCGCTTCCACCAGGAAAGCAAGGCCCTCGACCGCTGCAAGGGCGCCCGCATCCCCGAACTGCTCGTCTTCGACTTCGGCAGCGGACGCCGACCCACCCTGGCGACCCGGTTCATTCCCGGGCTGTCACTGCACCAGATCATCGAGTCGCACGACGGAGCGCTGCCCCGCCACACCGTGCACGCCATCGCCGCCGAACTGGTCGACACACTCAACACGGCACACGGGAAAGGCCTGTTGCACCGCGACCTGCATCCGGGCAACGTCCTGCTGACTCCGGACGGCCCCTGGATCATCGACTTCGGTCTGACGCGCATCCGCGGCCAGCGGGTCACGGTCTCCCTGGACACGGTGATCGGCCACCCCCACTTCTGCGCCCCCGAGCAGATCCTCGGACTGTCGAAGACGACCAGCGCGACCGACGTCTTCGGCATCGGCGGGATCGTCCTCTACGCGCTCACCGGGCACCCGCCCTACACCGGGGAGAACAACGCCCGCGCGATGCTCATGCGCCGCGTGTCCGGCACAGCACCCGACCTGACGGGACTACCGGACGACACGATGGGCGGGATGATCCGGGCCTGCCTGGCGGAGGACCCGGCGGACCGTCCCACCCTCGACCAGGTCGCCGAATGCTTCGGCGAACCCGGCACGCTGCGACTCCCGGACGGCATCGGCCGCACTCTGGCCGGCTACCGCACCGAACTGGGCCAGTTTCTCGCAGGCGTCGGCAACGCGGCAGACCTGACCGTCCCGTTCCGACCCGGTCGGCGCAGCTGGCGCACCGACGTGGGGGGGTGGCCGCACTCGGCGGTCGCCACGGAACAGGGCGGCGTGGTCGTCGCGGACAACAGCGGCGTGCGCTGGCTGGACGGGGCGACGGGGGAGCAGGAGGACCACCTGCCCGACTTCACCGCGCCTGTTCAACTGCACGCCGAAGGAGCCCTGTTGCTCATCAGCGACGCCGGCGGCCGGGTGGAGTCGTGGGACACCCGCTCCCGTACCCGCTGGTGGTCCGTCCCCGCGGGCAGCCTCACCGACGCCCGGGTACTCCTGCGCGGCCAGAGCGTGTTCCTCGGGGACAGCAGCGGCTGCCTCCACCACTTCGACGCCGTCACCCGGCGCGTCTGGTGGCGGACCGAGCCGCTCACCGACGACGGAGGTGGCCCGGCCGAACCGGTCGCCGCCGATGCCCGTCAGGTCTACCTCTCCGCCGCGGAGGGCCGCGAACTCCTCGCGGTCGACGACGAGAACGGCAGCGTCCGCTGGAAGCGGGCCGTACGACTCCCCGCCACCCTCCTCACCAGGCCCCTCGCCCTGGAGGACGCGCTAATCGTCGCCGACGCGGACGGCGGCCTGCGGTCCCTGGCGGCGGGCGACGGCTCCACGCTGTGGGAGACGGAACTGGGCGCGCCGGTCGTGACCCCGCCGCTCCGTATCGGCGACACGCTGATCATCGGAGACACCGCGGGCGTCGTGCACTGCCGGAGCGCCGCCACCGGAGAGACGCTCTGGCGTGTCGAACACGCCGAGGGCGAGGAGTTCTTCGCGCTGTGCACGGACGGATCGGCCGTCTACGCCGGTGGCTGGAACGGACGGCTGCGACTCCTCGACACCCGGGACGGCTCCTCGTTGCAGAGCCTCGACCTCGGTGGCCAGATCCTCGCGACCACGTACGCACCCGTCGGCCGGACTATCTACGCCACCGCCTCCCACGGAGCGGTGCACGCCCTGCCCACATCCGGCGCCGCGGAGCCGGTGCGCGGACGGTGAACTCGGGACCCGACCTTCAACTTGCCCTGCGGGTCCGCTTCTTGGGGGGGGCGTCACCCCGCTGTCTCCAGTTCGACCCGCTCGGACACGCGCGGCCGCGGCCGTACGATGCCGGCCGAGCAGGCGGCGACGACGCAGAACGCCACGGGGAGGAAGAAGGTGACGTCGAGGGGCACGAACCGGGTCAACGGCCCGATCACGGCCGGGCCGGCGAGCATGCCGAGGTAGCCGAGGCCCGCGACACGCGAGACGTTGGCACCCGCGGCGTCCTGGTCGGCGTGCCCGGCGGCGCTGAAGAGCTGCGGTACACAGCCGGACAGTCCCGCACCGAATACGGCCCAGCCGGCCAGTGCCAGCGGGATCCAGTCGGACAGCGCGGCCGTGGCGAGCCCGAGCGCCGCGACGGACGCCCCGTACCGGAGGATGGCCGTGGGGCCGTAGCGCGCCGCGAACCGGTCGGCGAGCAGGCGGCCGACGGTCATGGCGGTGGCGAAGGCTCCGTAGGCGAGGGCCGCGGTCGCCGGGGGCGCGTCCAGGACCCGGCGCAGGTGGAGCGTGCTCCAGTCGTTGGCGACGCCTTCGCACAGCATGATCATCAGCGCCAGTACGGCGAGCATCCAGATGTGCCGGGGCGTCCTGCGCCTGGTCTTGGCGACGTGAGCGGTGGCCTCCGGGGCCTGCCGCCGTTCCGGGGCCAGGAGCCTGGGCGCGGCCAGGGCGGAGGCGGCGAGGCCGAGGGCCGCGACGGCCGACAAGGTGGTCGCGGGACTCCATCCCCAGCTGAGCGTGCCCGCGCCGACCAGGGCGGCGAAGACGCCGCCTATGGAGAAGGTGGCGTGGAACGCGGACATCACGGGACGCCGGTAGGCGTGTTCCACCTGCACGGCGTGGGCGTTCATGCTCACGTCCAGACAGCCGTTGCCGACGCCGAGGGCCAGGAGCGCCGCACCGAGCGTCCACACGTTCCCGGCCAGTCCGGGCAGGGCGACGGTCGCGCTGCACAGCGCCGCGCTGAGCGGAACGACCGTGCGGGCGCCGAAGCGATCCGTCAGCGGCCCGACTGCCTGCATGCCCGCGAACGCTCCCGCCCCGAGCAGCAGCAGAAGCCAGCCGAGGGTGGCGTGACCGATCCCCACGCGTTGCTCGATGGTGGGGATGTGAACGATCCACATCCCCATGAGGAAGCCGTTCAGGACGAAGTAGGCGAAGGTGGCCAGCCGAGCGGCCCACAGATGTCTTTCCACGTTTCAAACGTAACGAACAATTTCGGCTTTCGAAAGGTGGCAGTGCGAACAGTTATTGTGTTTAATGAGGGCATGGCTGGCATCGACCGACTGAGGCAGATCACCGACGCCGTACAGGCCGCAGGCAGCGTGGGCGTTGCCGAGCTGGCCGAGCTGACGGGTGCGTCGGAGATGACCATCCGCCGCGACCTGGAGGCTCTGGCCGCCCAAGGGGTGCTGGAGCGCTACCGCGGCGGCGCACGCAGTCTGCTGCTGCGCGGCGACGAGCCGCCGTTCGCCATGCGCGTTCATGACGGCCTGGAGGTCAAGCGGCGCATCGCCGCCGAGGCGGCGAAGCTCGTCACGGACGGCGAGTCGGTCGTCCTCGACAGCGGTACGACCTGTCTCGAGGTGGCCCGCGCGCTGAAGGGCCGGCGGATCACGGTGATGCCGTTGTCGCTGCACGCGGTCAACGCCCTGACCGACGCTCCCCAGCTGACACTCCTGGTGCCGGGCGGCCTGCCGAGGCAGGGTGAACTGGCGCTGACCGGTCCCCTCACCGAGGCGTCGCTGGCCTCACTCCGCTTCGACACCGCCCTCATCGGCTGCTGCGGACTCGACGCGGTGAACGGCCTGACCGCCTACGACCTGGACGACGCCGCCGTCAAACGCGCGGCCATCGCCGCCTCACGTCGGGTCATCGCCGTCACCGAGGGATCCAAGTTGTCCCGCACGGCCCTGGCCGTCGTCGCACCCGTCTCCGCGCTCGACGCGGTCGTCACGGACGAGCGCGCTCCCCGGGAACAGACGGAGGCCCTGGCCGCGGCAGGCGTGACCGTACGGCAGGTGTGATCCGGCCGCCGAGGTGGAGGCGGGACCGGGCCGGACGGACTCGCGAGGAGACCTTCACGTCGGCAGGGGGCCTCGACGCGCCGACCTCGGCTCGGGCGCCGCGGACCTCTCCGGACCGGAATCCGCCCGCCCCGGCGGGCAGGACGCCGAACAGCCCGGCTCGGCCTGATCAACTGCCCGAGCTGCCAGGGCCGTTCCGCTGAGCGCCGTCGACCTGGGTGTGCCAAGCTCACGGGTCGACTCCGGCTCGTCAAGTGTTGAATGCGAGCCGTGGCGCGAGGGTTCCCGACCGATCAAGGTCCGAACAAGCCAACCCTTGAGCCGTGCCACAGGCGTCGACGGCAGACGCGTACCGAATCCGGAGCCTGAATCTCCCCCAATTCGGCTTCAGTTGTTGACGCCCGCAACGAGCGGAGATACAACCCGGGAGAGCGCTCTCAGTCTGCTGTTGCTCCACCCCCACCACGCCGCCTCGGCCTGAGGAGAACCCGCATGCAGTCCAGCGCCAGCGTGCCCATTTTCAGACCATCGAGAACAACTGCCCGCACACGTGCGGCTCTTGGTCTGGTCCTCGTCCTGATCGTCGCCTGCTTCGCCGCCCTGAATCCCTCGCCGGCGCACGCCGTGGACCAACTGCTGTCCCAGGGGCGGCCCGCCACCGCCTCGTCGACGGAGAACGGAAGCTTCCCGGCAGGTGCCGCCGTCGACGGCAACACCGGAACCCGCTGGTCCTCGGCCTTCGCCGACCCGCAGTGGCTCCAGGTCGATCTCGGATCCGTCCAGCAGCTCACGCGCGTCACCCTGAACTGGGAGGCCGCCTACGCCAAGTCCTTCCAGATCCAGACCTCCACCGACGCCAACAACTGGTCCACCGTGTACTCCACGACGACCGCCACCGGTGGCACCCAGAACCTCACCATCACCGGCAGCGGCAGATACGTGCGCCTCAACGGAACGACCCGGGCCACGCCCTACGGCTACTCCCTCTGGGAATTCCAGGTCTACGGCCCCGGCGGCACGACGCCGCCCGACAGCTTCTGGGGCAGCACGAGCGACATCCCCGCCGCCAACAACGCGGTGGAGGTGAAGATCCTCAACCGCACCAACGGCAAGTACCCGGACAGCCAGGTGTACTGGAGCTTCAACGGCCAGGTCCACTCCATCGCCGAGCAGCCCTACCTCGACATGCCGGCCAACTCCGCAGGGCGCATGTACTTCTATCTGGGCTCACCGAACAGCGCCTACTACGACTTCATCGAATTCACCGTCGGCAACAACGTGTTCAACGGCAACACCACCCGGGTCGACGCCTTCGGCCTCAAGCTGGCCATGCGGCTGCACAGTAAGGACGGGTACGACGCCGAGGTCGGCGAGAACCGTCAGACCTTCGCCGAAGACCGCACCGCGACGTTCCAGCGGTTCACCGACGCCGTTCCCACCCCCTTCAAGGTGCTGGCCCAGACGCAGGCCCCGTACCGGATCATCGCTCCCGGCAGCGACCCGACCTTCCGGGCGGGCGGGACCAACGCCAACTACTTCACCGCGTACGCCCAGTCCGTCGGCGTCAACGCCGCCACCTCCGACATCTTCGGCTGCGCCGCCGCCCTGGCCGGCAACCCCGACATGTGCGCCGCACTGAACCGTCACGTGGCCACCCTGCCGGCCTCGCAGCAAGGCGATCCGGCCCAGTACTACAAGGCGGCGCCCGCGAACTACTACGCCAAGTTCTGGCACGACAACGCCATCAACGGACTCGCCTACGGTTTCCCCTACGACGACGTTGCGGGCCAGTCCTCCTTCATCTCCCACGGCAGCCCGCAGTGGCTGCTGGTCGCCGTCGGCTGGTAGCGGCCGGCGGCACCGCACCGGTGGGCTCGAAGGCACCGGCCACTGCCCACCGGAACAGCCGTTACGGCACACACTGAGCGGCGTTCGTCTCGCCATGCCCGTTTGCTCCCCCCTCTCCGGAGAGTTCTCTGCGCCGGGGCGGGGGGCGCCTTCGGAGCGCCTACCGACCGGCGGAAGTCGGAGCTCACCGCCTTGGTACGGGCGGGTGTCGGCGGGTCGCTGGTCCATGGACGCGACCTCGCACGCGAGTTTGGACGGGTCCCCTCGGTGCGCTACGATCGATCTTGAGCGGTCCACCCGAACTCGGGTAGGAGCGACGTGCGTTGGTGGTCCAAGGAAAGACGTCCCGCTTCCTGCGGGGAGATGCAGGTGCAAGGCCTGCCCGGCGCTCTCACGGCCCCGCCTCCAGAACACTGGAGGCGGGGCTTGTTGTATGCCCGCCACTCCCGCTCCCGCCGCCGCTGTGTCGAGGTCGGCAGCGCGGTGCGCTGCTCGGACCGTCGAGGCCGGGCTCGGAGGGGGGACGGTCTCACGGCCAATGTTCAAGGATTGCCAAGCCCTGTGCGATGCGTTGACATGTTCCTGCCCTGTGGCTAGCTTCACCGGGAGTTCTCATCTGCGCTCCCAGGTCCACGACTTCGGGGGCCCCTCGGGGCGTTCGGGCAGCCCGGCGCCTCATGTGCGTGTGCGACAACGTTGTCAGATTCAGATCATGTCCAAGCGTTAGCTCCAGCGTGCGCGACAACGTTGTCAAGCCTCCCGCTCTCGACCAGAGGAGAAACCCCGTGAAGACACGGCGGTTGAGATCCAGCGGCACCAGCATGATCGGCTTACTCGCGACGGCGGCACTGGTCGGGGTCGGGCTGTGCGCCCCCGCGGCGGCGGCCGGGAAGGCCGCGCTCGTCACCTCGCCGGCCACGGTGGTCAACCCGTTCATCGGGACGTCGAACCAGGCCAACGACTTCCCCGGAGCCGACGTCCCGTTCGGCATGGTCCAGTGGAGCCCGGACACACCCTCACGTCCCCCCGGCGGTGGGTACGAGTACAACGACTCGTCCATCACCGGCTTCAGCCTCACCCACATCGCCGGACCCGGCTGCGGAGCGGCCGGTGACATTCCCGTGCTGCCCACGGTCGGCACGGTCAACACCGGTGCGACCGACGCCTTCTCGCACGCCAACGAGTCGGCGTCGGCGGGCTCGTACAAGGTCGCCCTCAACAATCAGGTGACCACGGAGCTGACCACCACGACGCGCAGCGGTATGGCGCGCTTCAGCTTCCCCGCGAGCAGCCAGGCCAACCTGATCTTCAAACTCGCCGGAAGCCAGAACGGCGCCACCTCGACGCAGTTCACCAAGGTCTCGAACACCGAGGTCAGCGGACAGGTCACCAGCGGCCACTTCTGTGGTGCGGGCAACACCTACAGCGTCTACTTCGACATGGTCTTCGACCAGCCGTTCACCTCACAGGGCGCCTCGATCGCGAAGACGTCGGCGGCCACACCGTCGAGGCCCGCCACGGCATCGAAGAACGCCGCCGAGAAGCCCAACAAGCCGGTGCTCCACGGCAAGATCCCCACGGCGGCGGCTCCGAAGGCGGCCAAGGGCAGCGCGGCCCCGACCGCCGCCGCCTCGAACGGCTACGTCACCTTCAACACCACCAGCAACCCGGTCGTGCAGGCCAAAGTCGGCGTCTCCTACGTCTCCGTCGCCAACGCGGCGGCCAACCGGGCCGCGGAGAACTCCGGGTGGGACTTCAACGCGACCCGCATCGCCGCGCAGAACGCCTGGAACAGCGCCCTCGGCAAGATTCAGATCGCCGGCGGGACGACGGCGCAGCAGCAGATCTTCTACACCGCGCTCTACCACTCGCTGCTGTACCCGAACGTCATCAGCGATACCAACGGCCAGTACTACGGTTTCGACGGCAGGACCCACACCGTGGACGCCGGGCACAAAGCCGCGTACGCCAACTACTCGGGCTGGGACATCTACCGCTCGCAGGCCCAACTCGAAGCCCTCGTGGCACCCCAGGCCGCCTCGGACACCGCGCAGTCGATGGTCGACGACTACGCCCAGACCGGGGTCTTCCCCAAGTGGTCCGAGAACAACGGCGAGTCCTACGTCATGGTCGGCGACCCCGCGGACGCCATCATCGCCGACTACTACGCCTTCGGTGCCAAGGACTTCGACACCACGACCGCACTCGCCGACATGATCAAACAGGCGAGCACGGCCAACAACGACAGACCGGGTCTCAACTACCTCGACTCACCCGGATACATGCCGCACGACGGCACCTACGGCTGCTGCAACTTCTACGGCCCGGTGGCCACGACACTGGAGTACAACACCGCCGACTTCGCCATCTCCGCACTGGCCGGAGCCCTCGGCGACACCGGCCACCAGAAGACCTACGCCAACCGCGCGCAAGGCTGGCGCAACGTACTCAACCCCGCCTCCGGCTTCGTCGAGCCGCGTAACGGCGGCGGCTCCTGGACAGGCGGCTTCGATCCCACCAGCGGCACCGACATGGTCGAAGCCGACTCGTGGATCTACACCGGGATGGTCCCGTTCAACGTCGGCGGTCTGGCGCGGGCCAAGGGCGGCAACACGGCGATGAACCACTACCTGGACACCGTGCTGCGCAGCTACACCGGCGACAAGGGCTACGCGTGGGTCGGCAACGAGCCCAGCATCGAACTGCCCTGGGAATACGACTACACCGGGCAGCCCTACAAGACGCAGGGCACCGTACGGGCGATCCAGGACCAGATCTGGGCCGACACCCCCGCCGGACTGGCCGACGGCAACGACGACCTCGGCGCGATGAGCGCCTGGTACGTGTGGTCCGCCCTCGGCATGTTCCCGGAGACCCCCGGCACCGCCGACCTCGCCCTCGGCTCACCCCTGTTCACCCAGGCCGTGGTCACGCTTCCGTCGGGCAAGACACTGACGATCAACGGCAACGGCGCCGCCGACAACGCGCCCTATGTGCAGTCCGCGACGTGGAACGGCTCCGCGTGGAACAACGCCTTCGCCCCCACCACGGCCATCACGGCCGGCGGCACGCTGAACTACACCCTCGGCACCAGCGCCAACACCTCCTGGGCAACGGCCGCGTCCGCGGCGCCGCCCTCCTACGCCGGTGACACCACGGCACCCGCCTCACCCCGCATCGGCGCCATCACTTCGGCGGTGGCGGCGAACCTGTGCGTGGACGACGCGAGTTCCACCACCACGGACGGCACCCATGTGCAGATCTGGGGCTGCAACAGCACCTACGCCCAGGACTGGATCGTCGCCGGCGACGGGACGATCCGGACCCTCGGCAAGTGCCTGGACGTCGACCACAGCGGGACCACCAATGGCACGCTGATCCAACTCTGGACGTGCAACGGCAGCGGCGCCCAGCAATGGACCACCGGAGCCAACGGATCCCTCGTCAACCCCCAGTCCAAGCTGTGTCTGGACGATCCCAACTCCTCGACCACCAACGGCACCCAGCTCCAGATCTACACCTGCAACGGCTCAGGTGCCCAGAACTGGAAACTGCCGACGTGAACCGCCGGCACCGCTAGCGCGCCCTTCGGGCGGACCGGCTCTGCCCGTCGCGTGCCCGTGCGTCCCGCCCGTTCGGCCGGGACGCACGGGCACACGGTGTCCCCGGTCGACGCTCGCGACGACAGTGGGCGCACCGGTCGCGCTCCGTCCGGTGCGGTCGGCGAGGATGAGAGCCGACAAGCAGGGCGGCGAGAGGGCGCGATCATGCTCGTATCAACCGGATTCGGGAAGCGCGGGGGAGTGGCGTCCGCTGTCGTTCTGGCTGTTCTGCTCACGGGCTCCGGTTGCGCCGTCGGCCACGGATCGCCAGGGCGCGGGGCGCCGAGCTCCGGCCATGCGTCCGTCTCCGGCTCCGCGAGCAACGGCTCCAAGACCTCGACAGGGAACCTGACGTGGGAGTTCGAGCACGTGGCCGACTTCAGCGGAAAGTTCGAGGATGTAGCCGTGCTCGCCGCGGACGACATCTGGACGGTGGCGACCGAGTTCGACGGTCGGGGCAAGGCCCACCTGCTGCACTACGACGGCAAGAGCTGGAAGCAGGAGCAGTTCCCCGAGGCTCTGGGCGAGAGTCTCTATGCGCCCAGGCTCGAGGAATTGGGGGAGGGGGAGATCTGGCTGCGGCCGCAGAACGACGGAAACGGTACAGACGAGAACTGGGCACGGTGGGACGGCACCCGGTGGTCCGCCGTGCCGAACCCTCCGCCGGGCAAGGTGGTGGACTTCGAGGCGACAGGACCGGACGACGTCTGGACCCTCGTGGGAGGACAGTCCGCCCAGCACTGGGACGGCGACCGGTGGTCGGTGACGCGACTGCCGATCGCCGCGGGCGACCTGGCCGTGGCGGGGCCGAACGACGTCTGGGCGGTCGGCAGTCGTGACACGGGCCCGGGGACCGAGCTGGGCTCCGACGAGCGCTACAGCCAACCCGCCTCCGCCCACTGGGACGGCACGGCCTGGAAGTCGGTGGACACGCCGCAGGCCCGCTTCGACGATCCGGTGCCTCCGGAGCCCGGCGCCAGTCTTCTCCATGTCTTCGCCTTCGCGGGCGACGGCGTACGTGCCTACGGCAGCAACAGCTTCAACCACGGCGAGGTCGACAACGAACCCGCGGACGAGTTCATCCAACTCCGCTGGGACGGCTCGAAGTGGGCCGAGCAGCCCCCCGCCCCGGGCGGCTGTGACTGGCGGACTCCCCTCGGGCGTGACGACAACGGACTGTTTCTGGACGGAAACTGGTACCTGACCGACGACGGCCGCTGCGTGAAGATCGGGCGGCACCGCCTGCCCACGTCGACCGGGGCCCGAAAGACTTCGAACCAGTCGCTCTGGCTCAAGGAGATTCACCGGGTGCCGGGCACCGACGCGTGGGTGGGCGCGGGCCAGGTCGAGGTGAACCAGAGCGGCGCCCCCTTCAGCGCTCCCGTCATCGTCCGTCTGCGGCGCGGCGCTGGGTGAACGGCCGCCCGTGGTTGCCGTGTTGACGCCCTCGCCGGTGGCCACCCCCCGTCGAAGGTGTCCGTCACCACGGACTCCTCATGCGGAGTCCGACCACGCCTCGCTCTCCTGACCCTCGCTCCCGGCCGTGCCGGTACCGGTGTTCCGCCCGCGGTCCGGGTCCACCGCCTGCTGCCGGTTCTGCTCGTTCCGTACCGCGGCCAGCGGGCCCAGGTGTCGCTCGGCGCTGTCCAGCAACCCCAGGTCGGCCTTGGTGTGCGCGATGGCCGCGTCGATCAGAAGGGCGACCAGCGGGTCGTCGTTGTGCGCCCTGCGCTGCTGTGCGAGGCCGGCCAGTTCGGAGAGGTACGTCTGCCGCT
This sequence comes from Streptomyces sp. NPDC005302, assembly GCF_040607345.1. Classification (NCBI taxonomy): domain Bacteria; kingdom Bacillati; phylum Actinomycetota; class Actinomycetes; order Kitasatosporales; family Streptomycetaceae; genus Streptomyces; species Streptomyces sp. NPDC005302. Next base: position 78,647 of record NZ_JBEXGN010000013.1, on the reverse strand, counting down.
GGCTCTCGACCAGGGTGGTCAGCGCCCGAGTCCCCAGGGAGACGGCTCCGAGGAGCTTCAGGAAGACCTCGTCGCGAAAGCCGCCGGTGCGTACACAGGCGGTGGTCGCCCAACTGCCCACCTCGGCACTGCCGGCGGGAGTCAGCGTGTACAGGTTCTTGTCGGGCCGGTCGCTCTGTGAGACCTGCGAGCGCGTGACGTATCCGTCCCGGACGAGCCGGTCGAGGATCTGGTACAGGTGGCCGATGTTGAGGCCTCCCCACTGGGGGCCGATGGTCTCCTCGAACTGGGCCTTGAGTTCGTAGCCGTGACTCGGACGCTGCGTCAGGAGCGCGAGCACGGCGTGGTGAAGCGGCATATACATCCCTCCTGCATTGTGACAATGTACCGTTGAATTGCGGCAATGTAGGGGAGCGGGGGCTGTTTTCATGGCGGTGAGCGTTGCGTTGCGAGGGGTGAGCCGGCGGTACCCGGGGCTGATCGCCCTGGACGGCGTCGATCTGGAGGTCGCGCCCGGTGAGGCCGTGGTGCTGACCGGCGCGTCCGGCGCCGGCAAGTCCACGGTGCTGCACGTGACCGGCGGGATGGACCTGCCCGACGAGGGCAGCGTGGAGATCGACGGAAAGAAGCTGCTGCCTCGGGACCTGGACGCCCATCGGCGGCGCATCGGTTTCGTCTTCCAGCGCTTCCATCTACTGCCCGCACTCACCGTGCTGGACAACGTACTGGCGCCCGTGCTCCCGCGCAGAGTCGACTTCGACCGTCGCGAGCGCGGCATGGAACTGCTGGAGGCGGTCGGTCTCGGCGGACGGGCGCACGCGCTTCCGGCGGAGTTGTCGGGCGGCCAGCAGCAACGCGTCGCGGTGGCACGCGCGTTGATCAACCGGCCGGGGCTGCTGCTGGCCGACGAGCCGACGGGCAATCTCGACAGCGTCATCGGCCGGGAGATCATCGACCTGCTCATGTCCCTGCGGGAGCGCTACGGGATGACGATGCTCATCGCCACCCACGACCCCGAGGTCGCCGCGAACGGCGACCGGGTGGTGCGCCTCCAGGACGGCAGGATCACCTCGGACCAGCGGATCACGGCATCCGGCGACGTGCTCGACCGGCTGGGAGGCCTGCGCCCGTGATAGCCATGATCATCGGTCAGCTCCGGCGCCGACGCGGACGTGCGATGGCGCTGGCCGCCGGAATCCTCGTCGCGGCGACCAGCTTCACCCTGCTCACCTCGACCGTGCACACCAGCCAGGCGGCCACCGTGGGCACGGTGCGCGCGAACGCGAGGTCCGCGTACGACGTCCTGGTGAGGCCGCCGAACTCGCAGACGGACGTGGAGCGGGAGAGCGGCCTGGTCGCGTCGAACTTCCTGTCCGGAACGTTCGGCGGCATCACCATGGAGCAGTACCGGCACGTGCAGGGGATGGCCGGAGTCGAAGTGGCGGCGCCTGTCGCCAACATCGGCTATCTGATGGTCCACAACACGGTCTCCGTCGATGTGTCGCGCTTCCTCGACAGCAAGGCTTCGCGGCAGATGCTGCGTCTCGTCCCGACGCTCTCCGCGGGCCTGAACACCTATCGTGCCGCCGATCAGTACGTCTACCTCACCCGCAGCCCCATCACCTCCGGGAAGGACGACCTGTTCGAGTCCGACACCCTGGAGAAGGCCGCGATCGACAAGAGCACGCGGCGGTACGTGATGAACGGCAAGTACAACGTGTGCTTCTACTTCAACGGAGACAAGTCGGCGCAGACCAACTTCAACATGGAACTCCCTTTGAAGGAGAACATGATCGCGGAGGACCTCAGCGACAGGTCCGCCTTCGACCCCGACCTGCACTCGCGCCTCACCTGTCGGTCCGGGCGGGGGAAAGCCGTCGTCGACATCCCCGTCGCGTACCCGGTCCTGCTGTCCGCCGTCGATCCGCGGGCCGAGGACCAACTCGTGGGCCTGCGCCGCACCGTCACCTCCGGTCGGATGCTCACCTCGCAGGACAGGCCGAAGGTGGTGCCGCCCTCGAAGAACCCCAACGGGCAGCGGGAGACGTTCGTGCCGGTGGTGCTCAGCAGCCGCCCGCTGACCTCGGGGAGGATCAGCGCCACCGTCGAGCGACTCGACACCGGAGACCCGGCCAAGCTGCCTTCCAGGCTGGGCAATCCGACAGCCAACACCTTCGTCAAGAACCTGCGCGGCGCACCCGTCGGGCGGGTCGGCGCCGACCTCAGCACGGGTTTCCGTAAAGCGGTGCCCACGTTCGGGGTCGACAGCACCAACTACTGGACGGTCGGCCCCGTCACCTACCGGCGGACCTCCGGCGGCGAACTGACCGTACAGCCCCAGCCGCGCCAGAAGCCCGACCTGTGGGTGACCAACCTCAACCAACAGCCGGTCCCGGACGTCCCCGAGGAGAACACCGGCCCGCAGTACCGGAAGGTGACCAGCCACGCGTCCACCTTCTGCGGTCCCCTGGGGCAGTGCGAGGAGCTCGACTTCGGTCGCGTGCCGGACCCGATCATCCACGTCGTCGGCCGCTTCGACACGGCCAGGCTGCCCGGCTTCTCCCCGCTGACCGAGGCCCCCCTGGAGACCTACGATCCTCCCCAGGTGACCGGCGAGGACGAAGCCACCCGCACAACGCTGAACGACAAGCCGATGCGGCCCGACCGCAACCTGGGCGGTTACCTCACCCCGCCCCCCACCATGCTCACGACGATGGACTCCGCCACCGCGCTCATCAAGAACCGCCGTGTCCCGAGCCTCCAGGACAAGGCGCCGGTCAGCGCGATCAGGCTCCGCGTGGCCGGCGTGACCGGGGTCGACGCCGCCTCCCGCGCGCGGGTCAACGCCGTGGCCGGCGCCATCCGTACCGCCTACCCCAGGCTTCAGGTCGACGTGACCGTGGGCAGCTCGCCCACGCCGCAGACCGTCGCGCTCAGCGCCACGGCACACGTGACGGAACGCTGGGTGGACAAGGGTGTGGCGCTGCGGATCCTCAAGGCGGTCGACACCAAGAGCGCCATCCTCTTCACCCTGGTCCTGGTGGTCTGCGCCCTCTTCCTCGGCCAGGCCGCGCTGGCCTCCGTGCGCTCCCGGCGCACCGAGATCGGCACACTGCGCTGTGTGGGCTGGAGCGGTACGGAGGTGCTCCGGCTCATCCTGGGCGAGCTGGCCGTGATCGGCCTCGCGGCAGGTGCAGCGGGATCGCTCCTCACGTACGGGCTCGGCACACTGCTGGGACAGCCGGACGCCGGAGCCAAGTCACTCCTCGTCCTTCCCGTGTCGCTGCTCCTGGCGACAGTCGCGGGCCTGATCCCGGCCTGGCTCGCCACCCGGATGGGCCCCATGCAGGCCGTCCTGCCGCCGGTGAAGGCGACCCGGCGAAGCCGCCCCGTGCGCTCGGTGGCCGGGATGGCCATGCTCAACCTTCTGCGGGTCCGCGGCCGCACCCTGCTCGGCGCGGCGGGGCTGGCCCTCGGAGTGGCCGCCTTCACGGTGCTCCTCTCCCTGACCCTGGCCTTCCAGGGGGAAGTGGCGGGATCGCTCCTCGGTAACGCGGTGGTGGCACACGCACGCGGCGCCGACTACCTCAGCGTCGCCCTGTCCCTGGTGCTCGGCGCCGCGGGAGCCGTCGACGTCCTCGTCCTCTCCCAGCGTGAACGCGCGGCCGATCTCGCCGTACTGCGGGCAACCGGCTGGACCAACCGCGAACTCGCGCTGCTGACCCTCTACGAGGGGATCGGGCTGGCCCTGCTCGGCGGCCTGTCGGGGGCGGTCCTGGGCCTGGGGGCCGTGCTGGCGCTCGGGCAGGGTGTGCTGCAGGGACATCTCCTCGCGATCGCCGGCGCCGCGCTACTGGCCTCACTGGCCGCCACGGCACTGGTCAGCGCCGCCCTGACGGTCCCCATCCGCAAACTCTCCCAGATCGCCCCGGCCCACCTGCTGGCCGCCGATTGATCCCGCAGCACAGGTCCGGATCGAGGGAGGGAAGGGGCGTACGGGTTCAGGTGGCATCGCTGCCGTTGTCTGATCGAGCCTTGCTGATGGACGGACGAGACGGCGGGTGCCATGATCACGCCTCGGGGCACAGGCCCTCGCACGTCAGGGGGACTCCGTGAGGCTGTATCTCGTCATACCGTCGGTTCTGCTGGCGCTGCTCCTCGTCGTCTCCGGGGTGGCGGCGGTCACTCGGGGCTGGGTGTTTCCCTGGAATCGCCGCCGCGTTCGCACCCCACGCGTCTACGGCTGGGGTCAGCTCGTGGCGGCCTTCGCGCTGTTCTGGCAGGCGGCCTTCGGCCTGGTGATCGGCGATTCCGACGTCCGCGCGGTCGGGACGCTGATCGGTTCCGGCATTCTCCTGTCCGGCATCATCACCATGCTGGTGAGTCAGTTTGTCGGTGGCCAGAGGGTTCGCGGGGACGTCGGGCAGCACGGGAGGCTCGGGTGAGGGGCGACCGACAGGCTCCCTCCAAGGGCTCTACGGAGCCGGCGCTTCGAGTGTGCGGGCGTGACGGGACCGGACCGGTGTGGCCCTCGCGCGGTGCGACCGCGTCGTCGGGCAGTGGCCGCAGACCGCGGTTCACCGTCGTGTGACCACTCCGACGCCCGGTAACCACCTGTCGGGCCACAACGGCCCGGTGTCACGGACCCACTCCGGCGTCCCCGGGAACACCAGGTGGGTCGGTCACGCCTTCTCACTGCCCGTCCGGCACCCGGATCAGGCGCAGTGCGGCGCTCGCCCAGTCGCCGGTGGGCAGGTCGATGTCCAGTCCGTACTCGGTGAGGACGGTCGCGTGGTGCACCGTGCCGGTCGCGACGTCCCGGTAGCGGGTGCCCGGTGGCAGGCCCCGCAGCCGGACGGGCAGCCGGGGGGCGCCGTGGCGCGGGCTGCGCCGGTAGGCGAGCAGCAGGAGTTCGCCCGCGTCGTCGGCGAGATACTGCACGGCCGAGACGCCGTCCCCGAGTGGTTCGCCGAGCCTGAACTGGCGTCCCCACTGGACCAGATGACGTACCTCCTTGTACTCCGCGACGAGTGCGGCCGCCTCGGCGAGGTCCGCGTCAGGCCAGTGGGCCAGGTCGCCACCGATGCCCAGCAGACCGGCCCAGGCGACGTGGAAGCGGAACCTGAGGGGGACGGTGTGCCCGGTGAGCTGGTTCGGGACGTCGGTCACCCAGGCGGACATCACCCGGGCCGGGTAGACCTGCCCGAATCCGTGCTGGATCGCCAGTCGGTCCACGGCGTCGGTGTTGTCCGAGACCCAGGCCTGGTCGGTGCGCGCGAGGATGCCCGGATCGACGCGGCCCCCGCCTCCGCTGCACGCCTCGATGCGCAGTCCGGGGTGGTCGGCGCGGAGTCGGTCGAGGACGTCGTAGAGGCCCGTGACGTACCGGGTCCACACCCGGTCGTCGCCACCCGGTTCGCCCGGCCAGCCGGCCTCGCCGACGGCACGGTTCATGTCCCACTTGAGGAAGTCGATGGCGTTGTCGGCGACCAGGCGGGTCAGCCAGCCGTAGGCCCAGTCGGCCACGTCCTGCCGGGCGAAGTTGAGGACGAGCTGGTTGCGCATCTCCGTACGGGCGCGGCCGGGCATGTGCAGGACCCAGTCGGGGTGGGTGCGGTACAGGTCGCTGTCGGGGTTGACCATCTCCGGTTCGACCCAGACGCCGAAGCGCATGCCGAGGTCGTGCACGGCGCGCGACAGCGGGCCGAGCCCGGCGGGGAAGCGGTCCGGCGCCGGTGTCCAGTCACCGAGGCCGGCCCGGTCGCTGCGCCGGGCGCCGAACCAGCCGTCGTCCACGACGTACAGCTCGACCCCGAGCCGGGCCGCGCGCTCGGCCAGATCGAGCTGGCCGGCCTCGGTCACGTCGAAGCCGGTGGCCTCCCACGAGTTGTAGAGCACGGGAGCGGTCTCGTCCGCGTGCCGGAGGACGCGGGTGCGTACATACGCGTGCCAGGCGCGGCTCGTGGCACCGAATCCGCCGTCGCTGCACAGCCCGGCGAGGACGGGCGTCGTGTACTCCTCGCCCGGCTCCAGCGGCACGCGCGTGCCGTCGTGTCCCGCGCCGCCGGTCAGGCCCGCGCGCCCGTCCGGGGTGCGCTGCACGGTCAGCCGCCAGTTCCCGCTCCAGGCGAGGACCGTGCTCCACACCCGTCCGTGGTCCTCGTCGGCCTTCCCGTCGTCGAGCATGGCCCAGGGGTTGGCGTGATGGCTGGTGATCCCGCGCCGACTGGTCAGTACCGTTTCGCCGTACGGCGCCGGTTCCCGGCGCAGCTGGGTCTCCGCGGACCACTGCCCGGTGACGTGGCTGAGGCGGTAGTCGGCCAGCGGCGGCAGCGTCCACGCCCCGGAGTCGGCGCGCAGCAGCTCCACCGGACTGTCTCCGGCGTTGCGCACCACGGTCCATCGCTCGATCACGTCCGTGTCGGCGTGCACCCGGTAGTGCAGGGCGACGTGGACCGGGTGGAGGCGGTCACGGAAGCCCAGGATCAGTTCGGCGGTGGGGCCGTCGTGTGTGACCCGGTGTTCCGTCGGCAGCCATTCGAAGCCGCGGGAGCCGTCGGCGTAGCGGAGTTGCAGGGACGGCGGACCGTACCGGGTGCCTCCGTCGACGGGCAGCTCCTCGCCCACCGTGGGCCTGCCCTCGAAACTGCTGGGCGGTTCCTTGGCCGGCTCGACCAGCGCGTCCGCCTCGTCGAGCGTCAGACGGGGCCCCCAGGCCACATGGCAGGGAGCGCCGGTCTCATCGATCCGCAGAGCGTACGCCGTGCGCGGAGTGGTCAGCAGCCAGACGCCGGTGGCCGGGGACTGGGAGATGGGCGACGACATGGGCCTCACGATCCGGAAGGTGGCTAACGCGCACCGAAGCCAAGCCCCTCCTTGGATTGTCTGTCAACCCCTGCCGCTCGAAGGAGATTTGAAGCCGAGACGGTGTTTCACCGGGCGTGTCCAACGGATCTGACTTCTTTCATTGACACCGGAAATTAACAGTCATAGGTTCCCGGCCATGCAGTCGCCCCCCGCTGTGGAGACGTTCCCGGCCAACACGCCGGCCGCCGCCCAGGTCTTCACCACGGTTCTCGTGCACGGCCCCCTCACCCGCCTCGAGGCCGCCGGACGTTCCGGCCTGTCGCCGGCCGCCGTCACCAAAGCGGTCCGGCCCCTGCTGGAGGCCGGCTATCTCCAGGAGGACGCCAACGAGGAGGCACCTCCGGCCCTCGGCCGACCCGCCAACCTCCTGAGCGTGGACGGCGGACGGGCGTTCTTCGCCGGTCTCAAGGTCACCGGCGACGAGATCATCGGCGTACTGGCCGACCTGCGCTGCCGGGTACGGGCCCACCGGCGCCTTCCGCTCGACGGCCGCGCCCCGGAGCAGGTCCTCGCCTCGGCGGCGGAACTGGTGCGCGAACTACTCGCCGAGGCAGCGGAGTTCGGGGTCCCGGTACTCGGACTCGGGATCGCCGTCTCAGGCGACGTGGACCGCGCCGAGGGCACCGTGCGCTACTCGCCCTTCCTGGACTGGCACGACGTGCCGCTCTCCGAACTCGCCTTCGTGGCCTGTGGGTTGCCGGTCACCCTGGACAACGACGTGCGTGCCCTCACCGTCGCCGAGCAGTGGTTCGGCGGCGGCGCCGGACTCTCGGACTTCGCCGTCGTCACGGTCGGCGCCGGTATCGGCTGCGGTCTCGTGGTGCACGGCAGGGTCGTCGCCGGCGCGCACGGCGTCGCCGGCGAGATCGGCCATGTCACCGTCGACCCGGCCGGCCCGCTCTGCCACTGCGGCAACCACGGCTGCGTGGAGGCGATCGCGGCGGACGGCGCGATCCTCACCCGCGTACGAGAGGTCACCGGCGTCGACGTCGCCGACATCGCGCAGGCCATCGACCTCGCCCACAGCGGCGACGAGCGAGTCCGAGCCGTCTACGCCGCGGCGGGCGACGCGATCGGCAAGGGCATCGCCACCGTCGCCAACCTGCTCGGACCCGCCCGCGTGATCATCTCCGGCGAGGGCCTCGCCGCCTACGACCTGTTCGCCGACCAGATCCGCGACGCCTTCGCCGCGGCGGCCTTCGGATCCGCCGCCCGGTGCGAGGTGCACACCCGCCCGCTGCCCTTCGAACAGTGGGCACGCGGCGCCGCCGCGACCGCCATCCAGTCCTTCATCAACGCGAACCACCAGCTCCCCAGCGGACTCACCGTCGGCTCGGGCAAGAGCTGAGCCGCCCCGCACCACCCCCCACCAAGAACCCAGGAGGCCCGACCCATGCGGTCACCCTCGTACTCCGCCACGCCCCGACGCGTCCTGAGAACCCTGGCCGCCCTCGCCCTCTGCGCGGGCACCATCGGCGTCGCCACCACCGCCGAGGCGGCACCCACCGCCCCCGGCACGACCACCCCCGGCACCAGCACCGACCCGCTCGCGGCCAAGCCCTACATGGGCTGGTCGAGCTGGAGTATGCAGTCCTCCAAGTACCCCGGCCTCAACACCGACGGCGACTACAGCTGGCTGACCGAGGCCAACGTCCTCAAACAGACGGACGCCCTCGCCGTCAAGCTGAAGAAGTACGGATACGACCACGTCAACATCGACGCCGGCTGGTGGCGGGACAACGCCTGGAAGCCCGAGTTCGACCAGTACGCGCGGCAGAAGGCCGACCCCGGCCGCTTCCCGCGGGGCATGAAGGCCGTCGCCGACCACATCCACGCCAAGGGACTGAAGGCGGGCATCTACCTTCCGGTCGGGCTGGAGAAGGAGGCGTACGACGACGGCAAGGCGCCGGTCTGGAACGCCCCTGGCTGCACCACCGCCGACATCGTCTACAGCGACCTGCGGACCACCAACGGCTGGGACAGCGCGTACAAGCTGGACTTCGCCGATCCGTGCGCCCAGAAGTACATCGACTCCCAGGCGCAGATGTTCGCCGACTGGGGCTACGACTTCCTCAAGCTCGACGGCGTCGGTCCCGGCTCCTTCAAGAGCGGCGACAACTACGACAACGTTGCCGATGTCGCCGCCTGGCACCAGGCCATTGCCACCGCCGGCCGCCCGATCCACCTGGAAATATCCTGGTCGCTGGACATCGGCCACGCCGCCGACTGGAAGAAGTACTCCAACGGCTGGCGCGTCGACACCGACGTCGAGTGCTACTGCAACACGTTGGTGAGCTGGGAGAACTCCGTCGACGACCGCTTCGACGACACCCCGGCCTGGACCCGGCACGCCGGCCCGGGCGGCTGGAACGACCTCGACTCCCTCGATGTCGGCAACGGCGAGATGGACGGTCTGTCCAAGGCCGAGCGGCAGACCTACGCCACCCTGTGGTCCATCGCCAAGTCCCCGCTGTACACCGGCGACGACCTGACCAAGCTCGACTCCTACGGCGTCTCCCTGCTGACCAACCCCGAGGTCCTCGCCGTCGACCAGGGACCCAACCCGCCCGCCGCGCCGGTGACTCCCTCCGACCCGCAGCAGGTGTGGGCCGCCAAGAACCACGACGGCACCTACACCGTGGCCCTGTTCAACCTCGCCGACCGTCCCGCCTCCGTGAGCGCCGACTTCTCCACCCTCGGTTTCACCGGCAAGGCGAAGGTCCGCGACCTCTGGAACCGCGAGAACCTCGGCACGCGCACCGACCGCGTCACCGAGGCGCTGCCCGCCCACGGCTCCCGGCTCTTCACCGTCACCCCGAACGGCCGCTCCCTCGCCTGGACGGGCGTCGAGGCCGAAGCAAGCGGCAACACCCTCGCCGGCAACGCCTCCATCGCCGACTGCGGCGCGTGCTCCGGCGCCAAGAAGGTCGGAAACCTCTACCAGGGAGGCAAGTTGACCTTCGCCGACGTGGTCGTACCCAAGGCGGGCCAGTACCAGCTCAAGGTCTCCTACATCAGCGGCGACGCCCGCTCCGCCCTCGTCTCCGCGAACGGCGGCGGCGCCACCGGCCACAAGTTCCCTGCCACCGGTGACTGGTCCACGGTGAACAGCGTCTACGTCCCGGTGACGCTCAAGGCCGGGGTCAACACCGTCACCTTCGACAGCGGCACGGGCTACGCCCCCGACATCGACCGGATCGACGTACCGAAGTCCTCCTGACACCACCCGGTGGCCCGGCCCGCCGGGCCGGGCCACCGGACCGACTTCTGGAGCCGCCATGAACGCACGTCCGGACCACCCCAGCAGGAGAACGGCGCTGTCCCTGGCCGCGACCGCCGGTCTCACCGCGGCACTCGGAGGCCTGCCCGCCTTCACCGCCTCCGCCGCGCCGATCCGTCCCACCGCCGACACCCCACGGGCCGACGGTAACGTCGCCGACCAGCTGTGGTGGCAGGCCCCCGGCGATGAACACTCCATGATCGAACAGGGCCTGCCGGTCGGCAACGGCCGCCTCGGTGCCCTCGCGAGCAACGACCCGGGCCGCGAGCTGCTCCTCGTGACCGACGCCACCCTGTGGACCGGCGGCCTCAACGACACCCTCGACGCCGACGGCCAGTTCCCCTACGGACGCGCCGACTTCGGCTCCATGACCCTCCTCGCCCGGCTCACCGTGGACATCCCCGACCACGACCTCTCGGGCGTCACCGGCTACCGCCGCACCCTCGACCTCGACCAGGGCGTCGTCACCACCTCCTACGTGCACGCCGGCGTCACCTACCGGCGTCAGCTCTTCGCCAGCCGCCCGGACGACGCGATCGTCCTCCACTTCACCCGCAGCGGTGCGGGCCGCTACACCGGGACCATCACCCTCGCAGGCAGCCACGGCGAGAAACTCACGGACGCCGAGTCGTTCGGCGCCTCGTTCCCCAACGGCCTGCGCTACGGCGCGGCCATCAAGGCGTACGGCAACGGTGGCCGGGTCCGGGTCAGCGGCCCGAACATCGAGTTCGCCGGCTGCACCGACCTCACGGTCGTCCTCAGCGGCGGCACCAACTACGCACCCGACGCCGCCCACCACTACCGCGATCCGTCACTGGACCCGCAGCGGCTCGCCCGCGCCAAGGCCGCCTCCGCCGCACGACACTCGGCTCCCACGCTCCTGCACACCCATGTCGCCGACTACCAGCCCCTGTTCCGGCAACTGAAGCTCTCCCTGGGGGAGTCGAGCACCGGACAGCGCTCCCTCGACACCTGGTCGCGGCTGCGTTCCCGGTACGAGAGCGACCTGCCGGACCCCGAACTGGAGGCCGCCTACCTCCAGTACAGCCGCTACCTGATGATCTCCGGCTCGCGCGGCAGCCTACCCATGGGACTGCAGGGCCTGTGGCTCGACGGCAACGACCCCGACTGGATGGGCGACTACCACACCGACATCAACCTCCAGATGAACTACTGGATGGCCGACCGGGCCGGTCTGTCGCAGTGCTTCGACGCCTTCGCCGACTACTGCCTCGCCCAGTTGCCGTCCTGGACCGAACTGACACAGCGCCTCTTCGGCGACCCGCGCAACCGGTACCGCAACTCCACCGGGAAGACCGCGGGCTGGACGATCGCGGTCTCCACCAACCCCCATGGCGGCAACGGCTGGTGGTGGCACCCCGCCGGCAACGCCTGGCTCGCCAACAGCCTGTTCGAGCACTACGAGTACACGCGGTCGCGGGAGTACCTCGCCAAAATCCACCCGCTGCTCAAGGGCGCCTGCGAGTTCTGGGAGGCCCGGCTGATCACCACGACCGAGCCCGGCACCGGCCGCGAGGTCCTGATCGCCGACAGCGACTGGTCGCCCGAGCACGGCCCCCTGGACGCCCGGGGCATCACCTACGCGCAGGAACTGGTGTGGGCCCTGTTCGGCAACTACGCGCAAGCAGCAGCGGTGTTGGGCCGCGACTCCGCCCACGCGCGCAGGATCGGCGCACTGCGCGACCGCCTCCACCTGCCCCAGGTCAGCCCCACGACCGGCTGGCTCGAGGAGTGGATGTCCCCCGAGAACCTCGGCGAGACCACCCACCGCCATCTCTCCCCGCTCGTCGGCCTCTTCCCCGGCGACCGGATCCGCCCCGACGGCTCCACCCCCAAGGACATCGTGGCCGGCGCGACCGCACTCCTCACCGCGCGCGGCATGGACAGCTTCGGCTGGGCCAACGCCTGGCGCGCACTGTGCTGGGCCCGGCTGAAGAACGCCGACAAGGCGTACCGTCTCATCGCCACCAACCTGCGCCCCTCCGTCGGCGGCGCGAACGGCACCGCGTTCAACCTGTTCGACATCTACGAGGCAGGGCCGGGACGCGGGATCTTCCAGATCGACGCGAACTTCGGTACCCCCGCGGCCATGATCGAGATGCTGCTGTACTCCCGCCCCGGACACCTGGAACTCCTTCCGGCGCTGCCGTCGGCATGGGCCGCCTCCGGGTCCGTCGAGGGCGTCCCGGTACGCGGCGGATTCGTCGTGGACCTGGCCTGGCGACAGGGCCGCCCCACCCGCCTGCGCGTGACCAGCACAGGCGGCCGTACCACCGCGGTGGTCTTCGACGGGACGTCCAGGACGGTGACGCTCGAACAGGGCGAGACCGTCACGCTCAAGGACTTCAGCCGATGAGGGCCGCAGCGCGGGCGCGGCTGGCCGTCCTGGCCGCCGTCCTGGGAACCGCAACGGTGGTGCAGCCGCTGTCCGCGACGGCCGAGGCGGCGAACGGCACGCACGATGTCGTCACCTGGGCAGCAGCGGCCGACCGGGTCGGCGACGGCGTTGCAGACCGCGGCTACCGGCTCGTCGTCCACACGAGTGTCGGCGGCGACAACCTCCGGGTGCGCGTCTCGAACGCCTTGGGGGACCGCCCCGTCACCTTCGACAGCGTCTACGCGGGACTGCAGTCCTCCGGCGCCGGGCTCGTCCGCGCCAGCAACCGGAGACTGACGTTCGCCGGGACGCGGGCGGTCACCGTCCCGGCCGGAGCGACGGTGTACAGCGACCCGCTCCCCGGCAAGGTCGCGGCGGAGAGCAACCTGGTCGTCAGCCTGCACAGCCCCGACGCGGCAGGTCCGGCCACCGGTCACGGCATGGCCATGCAGACCTCGTACACCACGGAAGGCGACCACACGGGCGAGGAGAGCGCCGCGAACTGGGCCGGAACCACCGGCTCGTGGTTCTACCTCGATGCCGTGACCGTGCGCGCGCCCTCCACCACGGGAACCGTGGTCGCCCTCGGGGACTCCATCACGGACGGCTGGCAGTCCAGCACCGACCTCAACCGCCGCTGGCCCGACGATCTCGCCCGACGCCTGCGGACCTCCACCGCCACCACCGTGCGCGGAGTGGCGAACGAGGGGATATCCGGGAACAAGGTCCTGGCCGACGGCGCCGGCCGGAGCGCCCTGAACCGCCTGGACCAGGACGTGCTGTCCCACCCCGGCGTACGCACCGTGTTCCTCTTCGAGGGCGTCAACGACATCAAGGCGCACACCGGTGTGACGGCACAGGACATGATCACCGGATACCGGCAGATCATCGAACGCGCGCACGCGGCAGGCACATGTGTCGTCGGAGCGACCATCGGGCCGTTCAAGGGCTGGTCGGAGTGGGACCCCGCCGCCGAGACCGTCCGGCAGACCGTGAACGCGTTCGTCCGCGACAGTGGCGAGTTCGACGCGGTGACCGACTTCGACAAGGCGCTGCGCAGTCCGTACGACCCCGAGCGCGTCCTGCCGTTCTTCGACAACGGCGACCATCTGCACCCGAACGACAAGGGCATGCAGGCCATGGCCGACGCGGTGAACCCCAAGGACTTGGAGTGCCGTTCGGGTCCGTGACCCCTTCGGACCGTCCCCGTGGGCCCTGAACAGCAAAGGGGCAGATCGCCTCTGGGACGGTCCGGCATGGGCGAGGCGGCCCCCGACCCGCACCGTGTCGACGAGGACAGGCGTCCACCGCAGCCGGTGAACGCCGGCCCCTGCGCGTGTTCACCAACTGATGCGGGCCGCCACCGGCAGGTGGTCGCTTCGGGTGGCCGGCAGCACCCACGAGCTCTCCGGCGTCACCCCGCGGACCATGATCTGGTCGATCCGCACCATCGGGAACGTCGCCGGCCAGCTGAAGCCGAAGCCGTCCCCGGCCACGTCCTGGGCCGAGCGCATCCGCGACGTGATGCCGTCGAACGCGCGGTCCTCCGTCGTGCCGTTCAGGTCTCCGAGCAGAACGACCCGTTCGTTTCGCTCGGTGGAGACGGCCTGCCCGAGCGCCTGCGCGTTTCGGTCCCGCGTGTCCGTCCAAAAACCCACCCGGGGATTCACGCGTGCGGATCCCAGGTGGGCCACATACACCGCCAGCGGACCCCGGTCCGTCGCAACCGTGCTGCGCAGAGCCCGGGCGTAGGCCGATCTGACGTCGGCCGGCTTGGTCGCCGCGAGCGGCCCGTAGTCCGTCTTGATGTCGACCTGCCGGGTGTCCGACAGGGGCCACTTGCTCCACAGTCCGACCGTGCCCCGCACCGCGTGGTACCTGTAGGTCTTCCCCAGCTCCTTCTCGTACGTGCCCCGGGCCATCTCGGTCAGCTCGACCAGGGCGAGCACGTCCGCCCCGGAGGCCGCCAGTGCGCGGGCGGTGCCGGCCGGGTCCGGATTGCCGGCGCCGACGTTGTGCTCGGCCACCGTGAGGTCGCCTCCCGGGTGGGACTTGTCGCCGAGCAGCCCGCCGAAGAGGTTCAGCCACACCAGGACGGGCAGCAGCAGCGCGGCGACCGCCGAGGCGGACCGGCGCCACAGCGCCGCGGCCAGCAGAACGGGGATGAACACGCCGAACCACGGCAGGAGGGTGTCCACCAGGCTGCCGAGGTTCCCGATCCGGTTCGGGATCCTCGCGTGCAGCAGCATGAAAAGGCCCAGCAGCAACGTCAGCACAGTGAGGACCAGGCCGCGTTTCCAAGGGTCCGGCCTGGAGACGGCGTGCGCCGTCCGGCGGACGCACGCTCGCCAGACGCCGATGCCGGTACCCCGGCGGATGTTCAGAGGACTGCCACCGGACCCCTTCCTGCGACGCCCGGTGCCGCCCTGCCCGGCCTCCGCTGGATCCACCTGGGTCACCGTCTGTTCCTGCTCACTGCCGGTCACTGCCGCGTCCTCGGGTCTCGTGTGGGGTCGGCATGCATACGCCTCGCCGGGTCCGTCACCGGTCCGACGCCTACGGCCAGTCAACGCGGGGTGATGTTGCCGGAACGTACGTGCTTTTCGATACGTCGCCGATATGCGACGACTCGTAGCATCGACGGCATGCGTGTGCTGATCGTCGAGGACGAGCCCTACATGGCGGAAGCCATCCGCGACGCCCTCCGCCTGGAAGCGATCGCGGCCGACACTGCGGGTGACGGCGACACCGCACTGCAACTGCTGAACATCACCGCCTACGACATCGCCGTCCTCGACCGCGACATCCCCGGCCCATCCGGTGACGAGATCGCCCAGCACATCGTCGCCTCCGGAAGCGGCATGCCGATCCTCATGCTCACCGCGGCCGACCGGCTCGACGACAAGGCCACCGGGTTCGGCCTCGGCGCCGACGACTACCTCACGAAACCCTTCGAGCTCCAGGAGCTGGTGCTCAGGCTCAGAGCGCTCGACCGAAGACGCGCACACAACAGGCCTCCCGTGCGGGAGATCGCCGGGCTGCGGCTGGACCCGTTCCGCCGTGAGGTCCACCGCGACGGCCGCTACGTCGCGCTGACCAGGAAGCAGTTCGCCGTGCTGGAAGTCCTCGCCGCGGCCGAGGGCGGCGTCGTCAGTGCCGAAGAGCTCCTGCAGCGCGCGTGGGACGAGAACGCGGACCCCTTCACCAACGCCGTGCGGATCACCGTGTCCGCACTACGCAAACGCCTGGGCGAACCCTGGATCATCGCCACCGTGGCCGGCGTCGGCTACCGCATCGACCCGGCGCCCCACACAGGGCGCGCAGGAGGGGCCCGTGGATAGGCCGCCCGGGCTGAGCGTTCGCCTCAAACTGACCCTCAGCTATGCCGGATTCCTCATGGTCGCCGGTGTCCTGCTGCTCGCGGCGGTGTGGGTGTTCCTGCTGCGCTACGTGCCCGAGCGTGCGCTCATCGTCCCCCGCGGCACCCCCACCCACGGTGTCTTTCCCATCCGGTCCAGCCTCCTCCATGTCTTCGCGCCGAGGGCAGCCGCGGTACTGGCGTTTCTCCTGGTGCTCGGCCTGGTGGGAGGGTGGCTTCTCGCCGGCCGGATGCTCGCCCCGCTGACCCGTATCACCAATGCCACACGCACCGCCGCGAACGGAACGCTCTCCCACCGGCTCCGACTACCGGGCCGCAAGGACGAGTTCCGCGAACTCGCCGACGTCTTCGACGGCATGCTGGAGCGACTCGAAGCGCACGTCGGCGAACAGAGAAGGTTCGCGGCCAACGCGTCGCACGAGTTGCGGACTCCGCTCGCGACCTCGAAGGCGCTGCTCGAAGTGGCCCGCACCGATCCGGACCGCGACACCGGCGAGCTCATCGACCGCCTCTCCGCCGTCAACACCCGGGCGATCGATCTCACCGAGGCTCTGCTCCTGCTCAGCCGGGCCAACCAGCGGTCCTTCACCCGAGAAGACGTCGACCTGTCGCTCATGGCGGAGGAAGCCACCGAAACACTCCTCCCTCTCGCGGAGAAGCACGGCGTCACGATCGAGACCACCGGAGAGATCACTCCCACGACCGGATCGCAGGCGCTCCTGCTGCAACTGACCATGAACCTCGTGCACAACGCGATCGTCCACAACCTGCCCGGACAGGGCACCGTGTGGGTCAACACGCGTGTCCGCCCCAAGACCGTCACGCTCACCGTGGAGAACACCGGTGAGAAGCTCACTCCGCGACTGGTCTCGACACTCACGGAACCGTTCCAGCGCGGCACCGAGCGGACCCACGTCGATCACGCGGGCGTCGGCCTCGGCCTGGCCATCGTCGACACCATCACCCACGCACACGACGGAACCCTCACCCTGACCCCCCGTACCGCCGGAGGGCTCCACATCACCGTGGAACTTCCGGCGATCGGAGCAGGGACCGACGGGTGGAAGTGACGGGCTCCGGTGGATCGCCCTCCTTCTCCGTGTGACATCCGTACTGCGGTGTTGGTGACTCTTGACTCTGCGCGATGACTGATCCCCGTCCGTAGGCTTGCGGCATGTTCCGATCTCACAAACCAGGACCGGACGATGCCTGGGAAGGCATCGTGGAGGACAAGTCGCGGGGGATGCTCGACGGCGCGAACATGTACCACTTCGTCAAGGTGAGGCGCCCCGACGGCCAGGTCGCCAAGGTGCGCATCGACCGGAGGCTGTGGAAGTCGATCACGGTCGGCGATCGCATCGTGAAGGAGGCGGGTAGCGGCCCGGTCAAGGCGTAGCCACCCAAGGTGCCGACTGAGGCCGGTCAGGCGTCTTCCGCAGCAAGGCCGGCCGCGAGGGCAGCGGTGTCGTCGTGCAGTTGGTTGCCGCTATAGGCGACGAGATCGCGGTGCAGACGTGCGAGGAGCTGTTGGGGCGGCAGGGTGCCCCAGGAGCGGACCCGCTCGACGAGCGGGTAGAAGTCGCCGGCCGCATCGCGGGTCTCGGTCACTCCGTCGGTGTAGAGCAGCAACTGGTCACCGGGGAGGAAACTGTGTTCCTCGACGTGGTACGGCTCGTCGACCAGTACGCCGAGGTTGAGGGGAGGTGCGGTCCTGCGGGCTTCCAGCTCTCTGACTTCGCCGCCGCGGATGATCAGAGGCGGCGGATGCCCGCAGTTGACGAGGCGCAGAACGCGGCCGTCCGGCTCGATCTCGGCAAAGACGGCGGTGACGAACCGTTCATCCATGTCGCTTCCCGCGAGCTGAGCCGCGCGTCGCGCGATGCTGGTCTCCACTCGTCCTGTCAGGGCCGCCAGATCGGGTTCGTCATGGGCGGCTTCGCGGAACGCACCGAGGAGCGCGGCAGCGGTCTCCACCGCGGTCAGCCCCTTGCCTCGTACGTCGCCGATCACCAGGCGCACGCCGTACTCCGTGGCGACCGCGCCGTAGAGGTCACCGCCGATGCGTGCCTCGGCGGCGGCGGAAAGGTAGAAGCTCTCTACGTGGACACGTCCGATCTGACGGGGCACCGGCCCGAGCAGGACGCGTTGCGCGATCTCGGCCACAAAACGCACGTCGGCGAGGGTGCGTTCGCGTCGAGTGCGGTGCAGGGCCAGGACGGTCCCCAGGGTGCCGACCAGAGCGGTACACAGGTAGGCGGCGACGTAGTGACGGTCCCACAGGTAGCCGACGTCACGGCCCGCGCAGCACGGGGTGCCGGCGAGAACTCCCTCGAACGCGATCGCCAGCACGGTGATGACCGCGACCGCGACGAACCCGTGCCCGAAGGCAGCCACGAGCGGAAGAGCGATGAGGGCGAAGCTGACGGGCCACTCCGCGGGAGTCATGGGTTCGATCGCCAGGATGGCGGCCACGTACGCCAACGGCATCCAGCGCACCCAGGCGGGTAGTTCCGGAAGTACCTGACTACCGTTCAACCCGGGGAGGGGCTCGTACTGTTCGTCGGAGGAGTGACCGGGGACGTTCACCCGAGGCCCTCACCCGCGCACGAGCCGTCGAAGCGACAGACCTCTTGCGTGAGGATCAAGACCGCGGGTGACCTGCCGGGCAGCTCGCAGGCCCGCACCTCGACGCTGAGCTCCTGGGGCAGATTGGACACGAGGTCATCCTTGCCTGCCCGTCACGGTGGAGTGGCCATTGCTCCACTACGTGGCATGTCGGGTGCGCACCTTCGTGGCCCTTGACGCGACCCCCGAAGGCAAACGCCTTCGCCACCGGTCGGGCGACCGGTGACGAAGGCGTTGGCGACGTGCGTACGCAGGAATCCGAGTCCCGGTCCTGCTCGGGTTCAGGGTCAGGCCTTGCCCTGCATGCTCCGACGCGCGGGGTTGCCCTGCTCGGAGGCCTTGGGGTCCATCTCGCCGGCCTTGTCGCGCACGCCCTGCTCGATGCGCTCACCGATCGACTTGTCGATGTTGGACCAGTACTCGAACGCCCGTCGCAGCACCGGCTCGGTGACACCGTTGAGCAGGTGGCCCACGACGTTGTCCACGAGCCGGGCCCGCGCCGCGTCGTCCAGGACCTCGCGCACCATGGTGCCGGCCTGGCCCCAGTCGTCGTCCTCGGCATGCGATACGTAGGCGGCACGGGTGATGTCGCCGTCGGCGTGCCAGCTCGGCGGATTGCCGAACCGGGCCGTGTCGGCCGCCGGGCCGCCCTTCGAGTTCGGCGCGTAGACGGGGTCGCTGGTCTTCCGGTACGCCATCGCCCCGTCCTTGGAGTACGTGTGCACCGGGTTGACGGGGGCGTTGACCGGCAGCTGCTGGTAGTTGGCCCCGATGCGGTAGCGGTGGGCGTCCGCGTAGGAGAAGAGCCGCGCCAGCAGCATGCGGTCGGGGCTCGGGCCGATGCCCGGGACGAGGTTGTTCGGCTGGAAGGCCGCCTGCTCGATCTCGGCGTGGTTGTCGGTGGGGTTGCGGTCCAGCGTCATCCGACCCACCTCGATCAGCGGGTAGTCGCCGTGCGGCCACACCTTGGTCAGGTCGAACGGGTTGAAACGGTAGTCGACGGCATCCTCGTACGGCATGACCTGGACGTGCAGCGTCCAGCTCGGGTACTCGCCGTCACGGATGTGCTCGAAGAGGTCCCGGGTGTGGTAATCGGTGTCGGCCGCGGCCATCTGGTCGCCCTCGTGCTGGGTGAACGTCTCGATGCCCTGGTCGGTCTTGAAGTGGTACTTCACCCAGAAACGCTCGCCCTGCGCGTTGATCCACATGTAGGTGTGCGAGGTGTAGCCGTTCATGTGCCGCCAGCTGCGCGGGATGCCTCGGTCGCCCATCAGCCAGGTGACCTGGTGGGCGGACTCGGGGGAGAGGGTCCAGAAGTCCCACTGCATGTCGTGGTCGCGCAGGTTGTTGTCCGCGCGGCGCTTCTGGGACCGGATGAAGTGCTGGAACTTCATCGGGTCCTTCACGAAGAACACGGGGGTGTTGTTGCCCACCATGTCGTAGTTGCCCTCGCTGGTGTAGAACTTCACCGCGAAACCGCGCGGGTCGCGCCAGGTGTCCGGGCTGCCCCGCTCGCCGGCCACGGTGGAGAACCGGGTGACCAGCTCGGTGGTGGTGCCGGGCTGGAAGACGGCGGCCTTGGTGTAGGCACTGACGTCCGAGGTCACCTCGAAGCGGCCGAACGCGCCGCTGCCCTTCGCGTGCGGCTGACGCTCGGGGATGCGCTCCCGGTTGAACTGGGCCATCTGCTCGATCAGGTACGAGTCCTGCAGCAGGATGGGTCCGCCCGGACCGACGGTGAGCGAGTGCTCGTCGCTCTCCACCGGGATGCCCGCGTCTGTGGTCGTCGGCTTGGGTGTGGTGTCGGTCATTCTCGATTCCCCTTCGTGGCGCGTGCGGGTACGGACCGTAGGCCCGGGCCGTGGACCTGTATGGCTCAGAACTCGGGACATCACCGCCTGGGGCCGCATGTGCGCGACCGCACGGCCGCGCATCTGCCGCCCCATCTTTGACAGCGAGGCACGAGTAACCCGCGATCGACGTCGTAAAACGCTCATGAACGGGTCGAAAGTGCCACCTCGCAGCCTCTCCCGGGCGGCCGTGCTCCGCCAGCGCTCACCCGGCCTCCGGCCTCGCAGGCCAGGGGCACGAGGAACAGCCGTGCCACCGGAAGCCGGGCGTCTCCCGGCCTCGCCTCAGACGCGGCACGCTCGATCGGACAGGTGGAGCGGAAACCCGACGAGCAGGGCGGCACCGTCGTGACAGTTCGTCCCGCCCGCCGCCATACGGGTGGCGCCCGGCGCCGTAACACGTAGTGAACGGCGATGACCGACGGCCGCCAGGCGAAGAGTCGCCCGACGACGCCGGGCGGCCGGCACCGCCCAGGTCCCATGCGGTCTCATCCGAGAGAGCCGCTTCGCTATGCGGCCGGGTACCCGCCGACGGCACGCCGGTACGCCACGTGCCCGCCCAGGGCGCCACTGACGGCGACCGCCCCGAGACCGCCCAGCGCCCACAGCTTGCCCTTCGCGGAACGGCCGCGCAGCCGCGCGGAGAGGGACGCGGCGTAGAAGGCGACCGCGGCCACGTTCGCGACCGCGTGGGCCAGCCCCACCCGTGCCTGCTCGGGCGGGAGGTCCGCCCAGTCGACCCAGCCGGCAAGGGCCGCCGGGGCGATTCCGACCAGACCCGCAGCGGTAAGGACGGTGGGCGCGCTCCGGCCGACCGGTACGACGTCCAGCACGGCGGCCGACAACCAGCAGCCGATCGGCACCTGCACCAGAACGGGATGCACGGGATGCCCCAGGGGCCTGCCGCGCAGCAGGTCGCGCGCCTCGCCCAGGGGAAGGGAGCGGACTGCTCGCTGAAGGGCGCGAATCGCCGGATCGGCTACGGAGGACCGTTCGATACGCGCCACGGTCGACAGCCAGGCGGCCGACGGACCGCCCTGGGTGAAGGCGCTTCCGGCGTCGGGCAGGGGAGCTGCGTGTGTGTCCATGAAGAACGCGTACCCGTCCTCGCGCTCCCGTCCCGCCTACGGCCCGGACTGCCCCGAACGCTCCATTCACGGCTGCTGCGGCGGCGCCCCCGACGACTGTCGGCGGCCGACCGGCGAGAGGCGCGGGCCGCCCGTCACGACACATGCCGAGCGAGAGCGCGGTTCGGCCGCGGAGCCGGCCGGCTCCGCGGCCGGATTCACGCGCGGCTGCGGTCGGCCCGTCCGGGAGACGGCGGGTGCAGGTGGGCCAGTTCGATGTCGCCTCCGTAGTGGGCGACGAGCCGGGGGTCCATGACGCGTCGCCACAGGGGCGTCAGCCAGGCGAGCACGATCATCGTGGCGTAGCCGGCGGGCAGTTGGGGAGCTTCGTCGAAGTGGCGGAGTGTCTGATAGCGGCGCAGTGGGTTCGCGTGGTGGTCGGAGTGGCGCTGGAGCTGGAAGAGGAGCAGGTTGCTGATGGTGGTGTTGCTGTTCCAGCTGTGCCGTGGCGCGACCCGTTCGTAGCGTCCGTCCGGGCGTCGTCGGCGCAGCAGACCGTAGTGCTCCAGGTAGTTGACGGTCTCCAGCAGAGAGAAGCCAAGGACTGCTTGCAGCAGGAGGTAGGGGAGCACCGTCCAGCCGAACGTGAGGGCCAGCGTGCCGAAGAGCGCGACGGACAGGGCCCAGGCGGTGAGTATGTCGTTGTGCGGACTCCACGTACGGCGGCCACGCCGCTGCAGACGGCTCGCCTCCAGCGTCCACGCGGACCGTAGGCCGCCCAGCACGCTTCGGGGCAGGAAGTGCCAGAAGCTCTCTCCGAAGCGGGAGCTCGCCGGGTCCTCCGGAGTCGCCACCCGGATGTGGTGTCCGTGGTTGTGCTCGACGTAGAAGTGTCCGTAGCAGCTCTGGGCCAGTGCCATGCGACTGAGCCGACGCTCCAACTGCACCCGCTTATGGCCCAGTTCGTGCGCGGTGTTGATGGCCACGCCCGCGACCACTCCGGTGGTGGCCGCCAGGCCGAGTCCGTCGGTCACCGACATCCCGGCGGCCGTCCACTGCCCGCAGGCCCAGACCAGCGCGCCGAACTGCAGGGGCAGATACAGGTAGGTGCACCAGCGGTAGTAGCGGTCCTCCTCCAGTCGCTTTGTGGCGGCCTCCGGAGGGTTCGCGCCGTCCGACCCCGTGAGCCGTTCGGCCAGCGGGATGACGGCGAAGGCGAAGACCGGGCCCCACCACCAGAACAGGCGCAGTCCCGTCGCCTGGACGAGGGCGCCCGCCTGCAGGGGAAGGGTGGGGACAGCGAGTGCCAGCAGCCACAGGTGGCGTTTGGGGTCGCGCCAGTGGAGATCTCCGGCGTCCTGGTACGACACGTCAGCTCCTCCGTCGAGTGCGCGCTTTCGCCGGCCCCGCCCGGGATCCGGCGAAAGCGCGCTTGGGGGGACCTCGAGCGTGCCAGCGTCTCTTCTCGCTGACAAAGGCGGCGCTGTGTCAATGTTCTGACGAACCGTCAGGTGTTGTCGGGGTGGGAGACTTCTTCACGAGACCGGCCGTCGAGGGGTGCGCGTGCCGCACACTGACCACATGTCCCTCAACCGTCGCCTCCTCGAAAAGCGGTCGGTCTCACCGGAGGAGAGGCCGGACCCTCCTCGGGTGGCCTGGCGCAGACAGATGCGCGAGCAGGTACTCGAGGAAGCCTGGACGCTCGCCTCCCACCACGGATGGGACCGTGTCCGGGTCGCCGACCTCGCCCAGCGGGCAGGTGTGTCGAGGCCCTCGATCTACGCCGAATTCGGAAATCGCGCGGGCATAGGCCAAGCCCTGGTGCATCGCGAGGCGGATCGCTTCCTGACGGAGGTCGCGATCGTTCTCACCGCCCACCGGGACGATGTCGGCGCGGCTCTGGAAGCGGGAGTCGGACACGCTCTGGCCGAAGCGGCGCGCAATCCCTTCATACGCGCTGTGATCACCGCCGCGCGAGGCGGCACCGACGCCCTGCTGCCCTTCTTGACGAGCCGTCCCGAACCGGTCTTCTCCGGAGGCCGGCAACTGGTCGCCGCCTGGCTGGCCGACGTCCTGCCCCGGACCGTCGAGCAGCGGCGCGACGACGCCGCGGACATCGTCGTGCGACTCACCCTCAGCCACATGCTCCTGCCGTCACACGACCCGCGCGAAGCCGCGAAGCAGGTGGCGAGGGCAGGATCCGCGCTGCTCGGAACAGTCGCGGGCCCACACTGAGCGGATCGGCCGGATCATCGGCCCGATCATCGAGCGCGACCCGTGCACGACCTCCCCGCAACCGACCGACCACGCAACTGACAAGGCAGCAGAGCATCGTGACATCGACATGCGTCCGTTTGATCGGCCCCTCCGACGGCCCCGCCCTGGCCGAGGCGCACCGACGGGACAGGCAGGCGTACGCGCGCTGGATGCCCGCGAGGCCCGAGGAGTTCTACACGCCCGACGGGCAGGCCACAGTCATCGCGTCACTTCTGGAGTCCCACGGCAAGGGACTCACCTGGCCAGGTGCCGTGGTGTCGGACGGGGCGGTCATCGGGCAGGTCACCATCAGCTCCATCCTGCGCGGCCCGTTCCAGAAGGGCTTCCTCGGCTACTGGATCTCCTCCCGTCACCAAGGGCTCGGACACACAAGTCGGGCCGTGGGCCTGGCTTTGCGGGTCGCCGAGGACGAGCTGAATCTGCACCGCCTGGAAGCGCACACCCAACTCGACAACCTCGCCTCCCAGGCGATCCTCCGCAAGCACGGCTTCCGTTCCTGGGGCATCGCCCACGAGCACTTCTACGCCGACGGCGCCTGGCGCGACGAAGTGTTCTGGGAACGCAGGTTGAACGCAGCGGCCGCGGACCAGGGGACGCCGGCAGGATAGTCCCGGCCGCCCTCCCACCCAGGTGGGTGCGCTCCGCTCCGGCGAGGGGCACCGGGCCGGCCGCTGTCAGCGTGGGTCCTGCGGGGAGATCAGACCGCTCTCGTAAGCGAGGACGACGGCTTGCACGCGGTCTCTCAGATCGAGCTTGGACAGGATCCGGCCTACGTGGGTCTTGACCGTGGTCGGGCTCAGGAACAGGCGGTCCGCGAGTTCGGCGTTGCTGAGGCCGGTCGCCAGCAGGCGCAGCACCTCCATTTCCCGCGGGGTCAGTCCGGACAGGTCGAGGCGCAGGCCGGTCTGCGGGGACTCCTGGCGGTGCGCGAACCGTTCGATCAGCCGGCGGGTGATCGTCGGTGCGAGCAGCGCGTCGCCGGAGCGCACCAGCCGCACGGCGGCGACGAGATGCTCGGGAGTGACGTCCTTGAGCAGGAAGCCGCTCGCTCCGGCGGTGAGCGCCGCGTAGACGTAGTGGTCGAGGTCGTACGTGGTGAGGATGATGACCCGGGTTCCGTACGTGCCGTCGGGTGTGCCGGCGAGGATGCGCCGGGTGGCCTCGATGCCGTCCATCCGCGGCATCCGGATGTCCATCAGGACGACGTCGGGCCGGGTGCGCCTGACGGCGTCGACCGCCTCGGCCCCGTCCGCAGCCTCGGCCGTCACCTCGATGCCGTCGGCCGCGAGGATCATCCCGAATCCCGTACGCACCAGGGCCTGGTCGTCCGCGATGACGGCACGCAGCGCGGGCGACTTCACACCGCCTCCCACGGGATCCGGGCCGTGACCCGGTACCCGCCGGTGAGAGTGGGCCCCGCGGCGAGCTCGCCGCCATAGAGCGCGAGCCGCTCACGCAGCCCGATCAGGCCGCGGCCGTTGCCGTCCACCGCGGGCGAGTTCCGGACCGCTCCGGTATCGCTCACCTCGATCTCCAGCCACGAGCCGGCGAAGCCGACCGCCACCGTCGCACTGGCGCCCGCAGCGTGCTTGATCGTGTTGGTGAGCGCCTCCTGGACGACGCGGTAGGCCGTCAGTTCCACCCCCGGCGGCAGCGGCCCGGGAGGCAGCGACACCGTCAGGGCCACGGGTGTCCCGGCGGCCCGCACGCGTTCGGCGAGGGCGTCGAGCTGTCCGAGGCCGGGCTGCGGCTCCAGACCGTCGGCGGGGCTGCCGGCCGTGCCGGTGTCCGGGCCCGCCAACAGGCCCATCACATGGCGGAGTTCGGCCATGGCGGCGCGGCCACCGGCCTCCACCGCCAGCAGTGCCGTCTTGGACCGCTCGGGAGCCGCGTCCATCACCTTGCGCGCCGCCCCCGCCTGAATGACCATCACGCTCACATTGTGGGTGACGACGTCGTGCAGTTCGGCGGCTATGCGGGCGCGCTCCTCCTCGACGGCCCGGCGCATGGACGTCTCCTGAGCCTGTTCCAGGTCCGTGAAGCGTTTCCGGCTGGCCTCGAGCCGCAGGCGCCCCAGACGGACGAAGCTGGCCAGCACCCCGACGACCAGGAGCACGACCGCGGGACTCGACCAGCCGGGGAGCACGGGGTCCGACTCCCGGAAGGCGACACCCGCCAGCACCGCGGTGACGACCAGGACGGCCATCGCCCGCACCCGGTACCGGCTGAACGCGACGGCCCCGTACACGCCGATACTGCACGTCAGCACATTGATCCAGGAGACGCTGTCACCTATCGCCAGGGTGGCGAAGGCCACCACCGTGAACGCGAGCAGCGGATATCTGCGCCGGGCCACGAGCGGCAGCGCCGACAGCGCGACCAGCACCCAGGGCACGGACGGCTCCGGTTCGTACAGGACCTCCGGGCCGAGAACGGCGGGCGGGTACGGCGCGGCGCCCGGGCCCGCAGAGACGACCTTGGAACTGATCCGGACAGGCCCGTCACCGGGATAGCGTGCCGCCACGATCAGCGCGACGACGGTCAGCACGACCGCCAAGGTCGCGTCCACCCACATCGCCCGCCGCGACAGCGGTACCGGCACGCCCTCCGGCCGCATCGCGTCGCGGACATGCGCCCACCACGCCGACGGTCGCAGCACATCGCCGACGCGCTCCCGCCATGCGCCCGCCCACCGTGCCGCACGCGGCCGTCCGCGGGGGTCCTCCGTCATCATGCGCACATTGTGTGGCCCGAGGACACGTATCCGCGTCCACCCGCACGGCCAACTCCCCTGTCCGCCAGGAGTACTCCTCCGGGATGACCTCCCCGCAGGGTCCTCCGCGGGGAGGGCCCGAAGTCGGTGCCGCGGTCGACGCGCCAGGCCGACGGCCGCCCGTACGTTCACCGGGCCCGCACAGCACAGCGGCTTCCCGACCACGAAGGACGGACACACACATGACTCAGGTGATCGAACTGCAGGGCGTCGCCAAGCGGTACGGCGGCGCCGGCGCAGCGGCGCTCGGACCGCTCGACCTCGCCGTGGCCCAGGGCGAGGCCCTGGCCGTGACGGGCCCCTCCGGCAGCGGCAAGTCCACCCTGCTCAACCTCGTCGCCGGACTCGACCGGCCGAGCGAAGGCACCGTGACCGTCGCCGGGCAACGCATCGACCGGCTCAGCGAGCACGCACTGGCACGGTTCCGCCGCGAACGGATCGGCATGGTCTTCCAGTTCTTCAACCTCCTCGACGACCTCACCGTCGCCGACAACATCCAGCTCCCCGCCCAGCTGGCCGGCACCGCCCGCCGGACCGTGGCAACCCGCGCCGGGGAACTGATGGAGGTGCTGGGCATCCACAAGCACGCCCGCGCCTACCCGGGCCGGCTCTCCGGCGGTGAACGCCAACGCGTCGCGGTGGCACGGGCCTTGGTGAACAACCCCGCTCTGCTGCTCGCCGACGAGCCGACCGGCGCACTGGACACCGCGTCCGGACAGGAAGTACGGGAACTGCTCGTGGATCTGCACCGCGGCGGGCAGACCGTCGTCCTGGTCACGCACGACCTGGAACTGGCACGGGCCTGCGCACAGCGCACCATCCATCTCGTGGACGGCCTCATCGCCGCCGACACGCGCGCGCAGGCCGTCCGATGATCCGGCTCGGCAGCGGCCCCCTGGGACGGGTCGTGCGCTCCGGGGTCGGCAGACGACGCGTGCAGACACTGGTCATCGCCGTGGCCACGATGATGGCGGTCGCGTCGGCCGTGGTCGCCGGTTCCCTCATCGTCGCAACGAACGCCCCCTTCGACCGTGCCTTCGCTCAGCAGCACGGCGCACACCTCACCGCGGACTTCGACCCGGCCCGGGTGAACGCCGCACAACTGCGGGCCACCGGCCGGGTCGACGGGGTCACGGCGAGCGCCGGACCCTTCCCGGCCACCTCGATCAGCCCGGTGGACGGCCACGGAGGGCACCTGCCCTCGCTGACCCTGGTCGGACGGCCCGGCCCCACGAGCGACGTCGACGCACTGGAACTCAAGTCGGGCCGCTGGGCGCGAAAGCCCGGAGAGATCGTGCTGTCCGCCTCGTTCGCCGGCGAATTCCTCAAACCCGGCTCCACGCTGATCAGTTCGGATGGCGCCAAGGGCCAGACCCTGACCGTCGTCGGCTTCGCCCTGTCGGTCGGCGGGAGCGCCGACCTGTGGGCGACCCCGTCCCAGGTGACATCGCTGGCGACCGGAGAGAGCCGCCTCACGACGCAGATGCTGTACCGCTTCGACTCCGCAGCCACGAAGTCGCAGATCACCGGCGACCGTAAGAAGCTCGCCGCGGCCGTGCCCTCCGAGGCGCTGGTCGGCACCCGGTCCTGGCTGGACACCAAACGCGCCGCCGATCAGGGCGCGGCGGCCACCATCCCGTTCCTGATCGCGTTCGGCGTCCTCGGCATCGTGATGTCGGTGATCATCGTGGGCAGTGTGATCAGCGGCGCCGTCGGCACCGGCCTGCGCCGCATCGGCATCCTCAAGGCCATCGGCTTCACCCTGCGGGAGGTCGTACGGGCCTACGTGGCCCAGGCGTTGATCCCGGCCGGAGCGGGCATCGCGCTGGGAGTCGTCCTGGGCAACCTGCTGGCCGTGCCGCTGCTGGAGGACACCGAGTCCGTGTACGGCACCGTGTCCCTCTCGGTGGCCTGGTGGGTGGACGTCGCCGTACCGGCCGCCGCGCTCCTCGTGGTCGCCGTCGCCGCTCTGGTGCCCGCACTGCGGGCCGGGAAGCTGCGTACCGTCGAAGCCATCGCCGTCGGCAGGGCGCCGCGCACCGCACGCGGGCAGTGGGCGCACCGGGCCGCAGGCCGGCTGCCGCTTCCGCGACCGGTGACCTACGGCCTGGCGAGCCCCTTCGCCCACCCCGTGCGCTCGATCGCGATGGTCCTCGCGGTGACCTTCGGAACGGCGGCCGCGACCTTCGCGGTGGGGCTGACGCAGTCCCTCGACGCGGTGGCCGGCGCGCAGGATCCCGAGGAACGCGCCGACGTCAGCGCCATCAGCGGCGTGACCTCCTCGGGCGGCGGACCGGGCCAGGAGCATTCCTCCGCCGGCCCCGAGGGAAAACCCGCGGCAGCGGGACCGGGCCAGAAGCAGCCGTCGGCGGACCCGAAGCGCCTGCGTACCGCCATCGCGGCGCAGCCGGGCACCGCCTCGTACTACGGCATGGCACAGGGGGACGCCACCGTGTCCGGCGTCTCCGGCACCGTACGGGCCAGCCTCTACCAGGGCGATTCACGCCCCGGCAGCTACGAGATGATCGCCGGCCACTGGATCACCGGCCGAGGTCAGGTCGTGGTGCCCACGCACTTCCTGGAGACGACCGACACCAGGATCGGCGACAGCGTGAGCGTGACCTTCGGGAAGGAGACAGAGCGCCTGCGGATCGTCGGCGAAGCCTTCGACACCTCCGACGACGGTATGCGGATCCACGCCGACCTGGACAGCTTCACCACGGCCAGGCCCGAGGTCTTCCACATCGAGGTCGATCCGGGAGTCTCCCCGAGCACCTATGCCCGCGAACTCGACGAGGTGGTCGAGCCGTTCGGCGGCCACGTCCTCGCCAACTCCACCCCGCAGGGGGAGAACATGATCCTCGTACTGGAGGCCATGGCCGCGCTGCTCACCTTGATGCTCGTCTCCGTGGCGGGGCTCGGAGTACTCAACTCCGTCGTCCTCGACACCCGCGAACGCGCCCACGACCTGGGCGTGTGCAAGGCACTCGGCATGTCCCCGCGCCAGACCGTGGGCCTCGTCCTCGCCTCGGTGACCGTGGTCGGCGTAGTCGGCGGACTGATCGGAGTACCGGCCGGGTTCGCCCTGCACGGTTACGTGTTGCCGGTCATGGGTGAGGCCGCGGGCACGGGTCTGCCGCCGTCCGTCCTCGATGTGTACGGCACCGCGCAGCTACCGCTGCTGGGCCTGGCCGGAGCGCTCGTGGCCCTGCTGGGCGCGCTGGCCCCGGCGGGCTGGGCGTCCAAGATCCGCACGGCCACGGCGCTGCGCACCGAGTGAGCGGTGGCCGGCCGACGCCGGCGCGCGCTCGGACGGACCGGGCCGCATCTCTCTGGGGCGCGGCAGCGGTCATGTTCGCGCTTCAACCGCACGACGCCGGCAGGCCCCGTGCGCCGCCGAATAGTTGAGAGCCTGAAGTCGGGTCCTTTTGCGGCAAGTTGGGGCACGGGGGGATACCCGCGGAGGTGAGGGGCCGGATGTCGCACGAAGGGGGCAAGGGGATTCCCTCACCCACCCTGCAAAGCCGGTCAGTTCAGGTGTTGTTCGGCCTGCGGCAGCGCCTTCTGTTGTACCGGCACGTGCAGGAGGCGCGCGGACGATTGCCGGCGGCGCGGTTGTCAGTGGTGGACCGTAAGGTCTTCGCATGACCCACCGGAGACTGCCCTCGGTAGGTCACGCGCGGCGCCGGCACCCGGCCCGGTCCTGCGCTGCCGCCAATCCTGCGCTGCCGGGCCACGACGCCGACAGACGTTCCGATGCCACCCCGAGCCGCACAGCGAGAGGAAGAGAAACATGATCAAAGGTCTGCGCAAGCTTGACGTCATCACCCTGTTCGCCGAGGACCTGGCCGCGACCAAAGCCTTCTACACAGACGTGTTCGGCTTGGAGGTGGTCTACGAGAACCAGGATTCCGCCGTCGTGAAGTTCGACAACCTCATGATCAACCTGCTGGACGCGGCCAAGGCCCCTGAACTCCTCACCCCCTCGGCCGTCGGCGGTGCGAGCAACGACCCGCGCGCCCTGTTCACCATCGAGGTGACCGACGCCGACGCCGTCGCTGCCGAGCTCGAACAGCATGGTGTGCGGATCCTCAACGGTCCGGTGGACCGTCCGTGGGGTCGGCGCACGGCGGCGTTCGCCGACCCGGCGGGCAACGTGTGGGAGATCGCCCAGATCCTGGATAACTGACCCCGCGGCGAGACACGGTGGCCGGGACAAGCGGCGGGGTTCATCTGGTCTGAAGGCGGTGCCGTGCACGAGGCCGCCGGGTAGCGGGACGCCGTGAGCCGCGTCGCCGCACGTGACAATCCCGGAGACGTCGGCGGTCATCCCCGGGATACTGGTCGGCCATGGACGAGGTCGAAGTCGTAGTCGCCCATTCCGAGCGTGCGACCCTGCGCGTCGGCGGCGTGTTCCTGAAGGTGGACGCCGATCGGGCGCGCATCGACATCGAGATCGAGGCGATGTCCCTCGCGCCGGTCCCCACTCCCGAGGTCATGTGGCACAAGCCGCCCGTGCTCGCGCTCGTCGCGCTCCCGGGGGAAACCCTTGGGCGCCTCGGCGGGCCGTCGACCGGGTCGCCAGCGGCGTGGGCCGCGGCGGGCGCCGCCATCCGGAAGCTGCACGACGCGCCACTGCCGGCTCGGGTCGGCCGGGCCGGCCGGAGCATCGTCGAGCTGGCTGCGGAACTCGACGACGAGTGTGAGGTGCTCGTGACGAACGGCGTCCTGCCCGCCGACCTGGTCGTCCGCAACCGCCAGGTCGCCGAGGCCGCGCTACGGCCCTGGACCCCGGCGTTCACGCACGGGGACCTGCAGATCGCGCACGTCTTCGTCGACGACGGAGAGGTCGCCGGCATCATCGACTGGTCCGAGGCGGGCCAGGGCGACGCCCTGTACGACCTTGCCACGTTCACACTCGGACACGAGGAGCACCTCGACGACGTCATCGCCGGCTACGGCAAGGACGTCGACCTCGATGTGATTCACGCCTGGTCGTCGTTGCGAAGCCTGCTGGCGGTTCGCTGGTTGATCGAGCACGGCTTCGACCCGTTCGAGCCGGGCTGTGAGGTCGACGTGCTGAGATCCCGGATGTGAGCCTGCGCGAAGCCGTCGCCGGCAGACGCCGGCGCAGCCGAGGATGACGCGCCTGGCGGATGTCGTAGAGGACTCCATGACTCGAAGGGAGCAAGCCAGGGTGGGGGAGCCCCTGGGGAGTCCTGGCTTGTGGTGGAGTGCACTCCAATAGACATGATCGCCACGGCAGGACAACAGGACAGTGCGAACCGTCCTCCTGGAACTCCCCGACGTGCCTGCCCCTTTCTCCTGCGAAGAATGCGAGTCCCCATGGCCGCCAAGACCGTACTGATCACTGGCACCTCCACCGGCATCGGCCTGGCGACGGCCCTCCGCGCCGCGGAGGCCGGATGGCGCGTGGTCGCCACCATGCGAGACACCGGCAAAGCGGGCACGCTCAACGACGCGGCGGGGGCTGCGGGGTTGGCCGAGCTGATCGAGGTCCGTCGCCTCGACGTGACGGAGCCCGACTCGGCACAGGAGTGTGTGTCGGCAGTCATCGCCGAGCACGGCTCTCTCCACGCGCTGATCAACAACGCCGGGGCCGGCCACGTCGGCACACTCGAGGTCGACGGCGTCGAAGCCGCCCGGCGCGTCATGGAGGTCAACTTCTTCGGCGTCCTGAACACGACCGCCGCCGCCCTCCCGTATCTGCGCGCCGCAGCGGGCCGGCTGATCGCTGTCTCCAGCGTGGGCGGCGTCGTCGGCCAGCCCTTCAACGAGGCCTACTGCGCCGCGAAGTTCGCGGTCGAGGGATACCTGGAGGCGCTCGCCCCCGTCGCGGCCACGGTCGGGGTGGGAGTCACCCTCGTCGAGCCAGGCGCTGTGGCCAGCGAGTTCGTGGCCAATGTGGGAGTTCCCGACGACCGCGGTGCGATGGCGGAGCGCTTTGGGCCCTACACACCTGCCTTGGACGCCTATCTGGCCCGCACCGCCGACGCCTTCGCAGCGGCCCAGAGCGCCTACGACGCTGCCGGCACCGTTGTCGAGGCCCTGACCGCCGAACGCCCGGTACTGCGTGTGCAGACCTCGGAAGGGGCCCGTTCGTTCATCGCACCCAAGCTCGCGGACCTGGACGGATCGAAGGTGCTGAGCATGACCGGCACCTGGGTCGCCTGACAGCGCCCTGCTCGCCGCCCGCTGCCGTACGGGCCTGGCGAGCCGCTTCTTGGGCTGTCCCCTGGATACAGATGAGACCGATTCAAGCGCGACCCGTCAGCCGGAGCACGGTCGGGCCGCTCACCTCTGTACGAGGTCGACGGCCCGCCTACGGGCTTCCCCCTCATCGGCCCTCAGAACGGCGAGGGTGACGGCGTGAACCTGCCGGAGACGTCTCCGACGAGGTCGAGACCTTCGGGAACCAGAGTCATCACGGGAGCACCGGGTGAAGGATCGAACTGGCCGATCTCGGCCCACAGGAGATTCGGACTGGTCGTCAGCTCGAAGAAGTACCGCTTGTGGGTGAGGTCGCAGACCGTGCGGTACTCGGTGTTGTAGGTCTGGAACCTTCCCTTGCGGTACGGCGCGCCGAAGGGAACCGAGGCGTTGCGGGTGACGGCCAGGATGCCGGCGATCGCCTGCTGCTCATCGGACGGTTCGGGCAGCAGGGCACTGAAGTAGGCGGCCCGCTGGAAACGGTCGACCGCGTTCACGTTCCCGGGCAGCGGTACTTCACTGCCGGGCTCGTCGTGTCCGAGGGACCGCACCTTGTGCACCTGCTCCTTCAGGAGGCGCAACTGGTCGTCGTAGGCGGGCTCGTTCGTCATGATCGTGTAGCTGCGGTCGTGGTGCACCTGTCGTCGGCCGCCGATGTACTCGACGATCGCGGAGTCTCCCGACGCGTCCTCCAGGGCCACGTGCACCGTGGCGGCGAAGCCGTGCATCTCGACGGGCACCAACTGGAAGGTGTCGAGCAGCTCGAGAGCCTCACCGACGGTCCCCGCGGTGTCCAGCAGGTACTGGATCCACAGGGCGATCTGGAGACCCGGCCGGTCGGAGTCACGAGGGCCGAGGTCGGTTCTGTCCAGGTACAGCATGTGCGCCCCGAGCCCGACTTCGTTGAGACCGTCGGCCGTGCCCGCGCCGTAGACGGTCGTCACGAGGCTGCAGAACCTGCTCGTCCAGCGCAGAGGATTGTCGCCCACGACAGTGGTGCCCGCCAGTGTGCCGCCGTCGCGTTCGAGGCCTCGGGGGAAGAAGGTCAGGACCGGTTCGGTCGATTCCGGCCAGTCCATCGTCCGGCCGGTGAGGACGGCGTGGTTGTTGGAGTTCCACAGAATCCGCGTGCACATCGGTGATTCCCTCTCTGGCCGAGGTGCCCCTATCGGGTCGCGGCCGAGGCGGATACCCCTTCCGGCCCCTCACGGCGAGTACGGCCCGGTGCTGTCGACGCCTATGCACCAGGACTGCCACTACGAAGCGGGCCCAGCACCCGGAGGGGACCGAAAGAACCTGATCGGCCCTCATTCCCGAGCGCCGCGCCGCTCACGCAGGGACTCCGGAGCCCATGCCCGCGACGACCGAGGGCCGCAGAACCAGGCGTACGGGGCACCGGACGGCTCTCCCTCAGTCGCCCGACAGCGGCCCGCCCCGCCTCTCCGATCACATCTCCCCGAGGTGTCACCTGATCCGGAGGGCGGGCCGGTTCGCGAGAGTGCCTACTGCTGGTCGGTGAACTGCGGGTCCTTCGCCTGGTTGTAGATCTCCTTGCCGGACGCGTCGTAGGCATGGACGTACGGGCTCGGGCCCGCGTAGTGCGGGCCGGCGTGGGACGTGGCGAGAGCGGCCGCGTAGGCGAACGCGCCGCCTGCCATGACCGCCGGATACTCCTTCGGGGCGTCGCCGTAGCTGATGGTGATCTTGGCGATGTCGGATGTGTAGTGCCCGGCGCCCATCATGAGGTATTGCCCCTTCCCGGCAGGTTCGCGGGTGGAGTCGAAATACTCGATCTTGTGGCCGGTGCCCCACAGACGATCGTTGATGAACGTCGGCGGGGAGTCCTGGCTGGTGCCCTTGTCACCCTTCGACTGGCATTGCACGTACTGGTCGGCCGAGTCGACGGCGACGACCACCCCGTCCGAGTCCTGCGAGGCGACGGGAGTGCGTACCGAGATCACCGCGTGGTACCGGGATGCGTCCGAGCCCAGGCAGGAGGCCAGGATCTTGGTGACGGTCCCGGCGTCGATCGGGGTCGTCTTCGCGCGGGTGATGGTGAACGTATCCGCGGTGGGGCCGGCGTGAGTTGAGGACGGCGCCGAGCCGGCTCCGCCGGACGTGGAACCGGGCGTGGTGCTCGGAGTCGGCGACGTGACAGCGCCCGTCGGGTTTCCGGCAGGTTCGGCGAGAACCGGCTTGTCACCGCCTATCCCGCCCAGCACGGAAACGGCCGCGACGCTCACGCCCGCAACGCCGGCGGCGATGCCCAGGGGCACTCCCCAACGACGCGCCAGCGAAGCCCGGTTGTCCTCTGGGCCGATCTTCATCAGTAGTTCCTCTCGGGTCCGCCGGTGGTCCGGCAGATCGCGATCGGAAGGAGCCGCAGGAATGCCCTGTGTGTCATTCATCGTGCGATCTCCTCCGCGTTGACGGGATTCCTGGAACTGAACGGCGCGGGAGCCGTCGCCCCGCCGAGGAGGTCGGTGCTCAGCCTGCGCCGTGCCCGGTGCAGCCTGGACTTCACGGTTCCGACCGCCACCTTGAGCGCTGCCGCGGCCGCCTGCTGATCCAGGCCCGACCACACGCAGAGTTCGACGACCTCGCGTTCGTGGCGTGGCAGCCGAGCCAGCGCCCGATGGATCTCCGACATACGACGCTCGTCGTCGACCCGGACGGCCACGCGGTCCGCGTGGTCGCCCACCGGTTCGTCATGCGAGATGAGCCGGTGCAGCAGCGCCTCGGCCCGCCTCAGCCGCCGCCGGGTGTTCGACAGGAGGCGGTCGGCGATGCCCAGCAGCCACGGCAAGGCCGAGTCGCGGTCCAGCACCGTCTCCGATCGCCGGCGCCAGGCGTGCAAGAACACCGTCGATGTGAGGTCTTCGGCCTCGGACCAGTCGGCCGTCCGCCGGAAGATGTGGTTGTAGACGGTCTTCCCATGACGGTCGAAGATCCGGCCGAATGCCTCCCGGTCGCCGTCGACGGCCCTCGCCCACAGCTCCCGGTCGGTTATCCCTCCGACCGGCACGGCGGGACCAGCGTCGTTCAGTTCCATGTTCTATACGTGTCCGGCACCGGCCGAAGGTTCCCGCTGAACTGGTTTCCCTTTGACGGACGGGTCGAGCGCAGGCCCGGATGCCGGCGCCCGCGTGGGCGGACCGGTTGTCCAAGGTCACGGAGTGAGGCCACCCCGGGGCCGCCCCGCGTCGTGTTCACGGCGCGGACCGCAGCGGCGGTACCTGCCACGTCATCCCCGGCGGCTGGAGTATGGGTGATGGCTCGGGCCCGGGTTCGTCGGCGTCGACGACTCCGGCCGCCGTGTGGTCGAAGTCGGCGGGCCAGCGGGTGTGTCCGCTGCTCAGAGCGCCGCTCAGGCGTGCTTCGCCAAGGTCGGTGTTTCTCAGGTCGGCGCCGCGCAGGTCCGCCATGCGGAGGTCGGTGTGGTGGAAGACCGCGCCGCGGGCGTCGGCCTTGCGCAGGTTCGCCTCGCGCAGGTCGGTCTCGGTGAAGTCCGCGTCACGGAGGTCGGTCGCGACCAGCTTCGCGCCCCGCAGGTCGGCGAGGACGCAGCGGGCCCGGTGAAGGATGGCGGTCGTGAGGTCGGCGTGCCGTAGGTTGACCGAGACCAGGGAAGCCTGGGTCAAGTTGGCGTGGTAGAGGCCCGCCGCCTCCATGCAGGCACGGTCGAAGTTGACCTCGGGGAACCACAGCCCGTCGCAATCGGCTCGGCGCAGGTCCGTGATGCTGAGGTTGACCCACGACTGCTCCCGGTGCTGACAGAGCACGCCGAGTGCGGTCAGGGCCACCTGGGCGTCGGCGGCGCGGGTCTCCAGGGGTGCGACGTCGTTGATGGGTACGTCCGTGGCGGGCGCCTCCGGCCTCGCGGGTGGCCAGGGGACGTGTGTGCGCAGATACGCCGCCTGGATGGAGATGATGGCTTCACGGTCGCGGGCTGACTGCTCCGCGATCCGCCACAGCGCGTGCAGCCCCCCGATGCGCACATCCAGTTTGTCGCTGCCGAGCTGGTCGACCGCTCGGCTGAACCGGTCGGTGACGTAGCCCTCCTGAGTGGCACGCAAACCGTCCTGACTTACCCGCAGTTGGCGCCACGTGGCATAGGCGCCGAACAGTACGACGAGGCCCCCGACGGCTTGCAGAAGGGTCGTACGGACGTCGTTGACCGCCGACAGCCGGTCCTGGGCGGAGATGCTCGATCCGGCAAGATCATGGTCGACCAGCGCAGCCGGCAGTACGACGAACACCGTGGCCAGAGTGGCGAGCCCCGTCAGCCCGATCAGCAGCGCCGCGCTCACGCGATGCCTGACCAGTCGGCGGAGCCGCCCCCGCCACCCGTGGAACCGTTCCCCCGTCTCCATGGGCACGAGAGCCTAGGCGCCTCTGAGAAGACGATCAAGGGGGCTGTGGGCGACTCCGAACGCCGGCAGGCCGGACTCCCGTGCGCGGGGTCGGTGGTGGCGGGGATCTGCAGGATCCGTCAGAGGGATGGCCGGGACGGAGTCACTGCTCGGAGGCAATGACAGCGTCCCGGCCAATCCGGCTCTTCAGGGGATTTTCGCTCCCGGGCTCGTACCGGACGGTGCCCCCGAGCGGTTGTGCGGCGGGTCAGACGGTGGGGCGTTCGCCGGCCGAGGCCTGCTCCTGGAGGAGGGCGGTGATCTGGTTGACGTCGTTGAAGATGCTGAGGAAGCTCTGGAGGTCGGGGCTGCTGGCGCCGTTGACGCCGACGAAGAAGGTCAGCAGATGGCCGTCGTCGGTCTGCAGGTAGCCGGCCTCGTTCTGGGCGGCGACCGCGAGCTGCTGGTTCAGCTTGTCGTCACCGAGAATCGTGCCCGGTTTGGCGAAGACCTTGCCCTTGGCGGGGCAGTTCGTGATGCAGGAGATCCCGTTCGAGCCGTCGACGCCGAGGATCGGGAGCAGCTTCCGGAAGGCCTTGCCGTCGCGCGTGTGCAGCCAGTAGGTGAGGAGCTCGACGAGGCCCTTGGGGGTGACCCGCTCGGGCGGCGTGCCGCCGCGCCCGTCGTTGAGCTGGAACTGGGTCGGGTCCACGTGCGCGACGTCGGTGAGGAAGTCGTGCTCGATCGGGAACGCGTCGAAGCAGTTCTTGCTGCCGCGAGCGACGGCCATGTTGCACAGGGCCAGGTTGGCACCGAGGTTGTGACTGACCTTGAGGATCAGCTTGGCGTACTGGCTGTACGGCGGCGAGACGTACGCGGCGACACGGGGGTCGTTGCGGTACGAGGCGGGCAGCTGCTTCTGCGGGTTGGGACCGGTGGACCGCGCGGTGACGTGGACGCCGACGCGGGCCAGGGCCTCGATCAGCGCGGTGCGGCCGAAGGCGTTCGGGTCCTGGATGTTGGAGACCCGCAGCAGCGGCTGCGCACCGGCGGCGATGGTGCCCGACAGCCGGATACGGGTGCCGTCGGGTGAGGCGGTCACGTTGACGGACGTGGTCCCGCCCTTGGCGACCGTCCGGACACTGGAGGTGACCTGGTACGGAGCGACCTGCGGGCGCCAGGACAGCTTGGCAGGCTGTCCGGGCTTGGTCGGCGTGGTGAGCAGGTCGATCAGGTTGTCGTTGAGGATCAGCGGGGTGGGCTGCGGGCTCAGCGCCGGGAGCTTGAACAGCCGGGGGTCGATGATGACGTTGCCGTCGACCTTGGTGATGCCCGCCTTGCGGATCTGCCGGGCGATCTGGTTGATGCCGGCGAGCGGGTTCTCGGGGGTGAGAGTGGCACCGGGAAGCTCGGCCTCGGTGTGGTCGATGTCGGTGTAGTCCACCGAGCCGTCGGGCTTGGTGCGCCCGCCCATGGTCAGGTCGCCCTGGGCGACCAGTGCCAGGTTCCCGTGCAGCGTCGAGCCGGAGCGGGAGCCGGTCGCCATGACCGGGGTGGTGAAGCGGTGGTCCGGGCCGAGCGTGTGCCAGGCGGTCGAGATGGTGACGAGCTTGACCGTCGAGCCGGGCACGAAGAACTGGTTCGCGAACCGGGAGTGGATCACTCGGCCGTTCGCCGGGTCCGTCTCCAGTACACCCCACTGCGCGTGCTCGTAGCCGGGCTTGTGCATGATCGCCTCGATGGCGGGCCCGAGGTCGTCGCCGTGCGCCGACGCCGGGGAACCGGCGGCGGACGCTCCCGCCAGAACCACGAATGTCGCACCGGCAGCGGACCAGGTCCGCAGCCTGCCAGAGATCATCGGTCTCATGCGTTCCGCCATTTCTGGAGTCGAAGGAGCCGAGTCGAGAAGCCCGTATTCACGGGCCCGACTCGCACGGGCCCAACTCACCGGGGCGCTCCAGGCGGAATCGTAGGGACACGAACCGTGCACGTTCCGTTGCTCTGCGTCGCGCCGACGGTGCGTGGGGGGAACTTCATCCAGTCGGTGGATCACTGATGGCGCGGATGCCTGGGGAAGGACTGCAGGACGTTCGGTCTCTCGCGTATCCGGTGGTGGCAGGGCAATCCGGTGACAGGGCAATCCGGCCTGCATGGGTGGTGACGGCGCGGCGCAGGCAGAGTGCCTCGTCGGCTGGGGGCTTCAGGTTGGCGACAGCCCAGGAGGCTCCGGCGTCGACGCGCCATCGACCCGCACCGTCGTACCGCGCGCTCTGCGCCGGCGCCGATCTCGGCCCTATGGGGACGGCGCGGACGTCCGCTGTCTGTCGACGTGTCCGGTCCCTCGATGGTGCAGCCCGGATCCCGCCAGGAGGGCCTGCCTCTCTGTCGGGATCCGGACACCTGCATGAAGGGTGGCGGCTATCGCATTCGCCTCATGGACCAGGGGTGCACCCGGGCGAGCGGCTTGGCCGGGCGGGGACAGGCGCGTCGCGGAGCAGGCCGCCGGAGGGTGCCCTGTGTCATGCCTGGGCGGGAGTACGGGTGAAGGCGAGCTTCGCTGTGACCGTGGTCAGGCCGCGGATCATGCCCAGTTGGTTCCACTCCATCCCGAACTGGTTCCTGTCCACGGTGAACTCCGTGGTGATGGTGATCGCGTCGGAGTCCGCGGCCGTGATGTGGGCGGTGGCGGTCTGCGGCCGCGTGATGCCCCGGGCGGTCAGCTGGCCGGTGACGTCGACGGTGTCGTCCTGGCCGGCCGTGGCGTTCTGCACGGCGAAGACGAGGGTCGGGTGGTTCTCGGCGTCGAAGAAGTCGCTGCCGTGCAGGTGCTTGTCGCGCTTGGCGTTGTTGGTGTCCAGGGAGGCCGCGTCCAGGGTGACGGTGCCGTGGGCCGTGCCGTCGGCCTTCACCTCACCCTGTCCGGTGACACCCGTGAAAGTGCCCTTGACCGTGACCAGGCCCCAGATCGTCCGGTGCGCGATGGCTACGGTGGAGAGGGCCGGGTCGAGCTCCCACGAGCCGGTCTCAATGGCGGCGGTCATGTCTTCTCCTGGTGGTTACAGACGGTAAACGTGGAGTGGAAGCGCACCCGAGATGAGTCAGAGGGTGCCCGCCCTGTCGTCCAAATTTGGATTACTGCACGCTAGTCGTTCATCCAAAAATGAACAACCGGTAGAATGCGACATCATGGTTGACCCCAACACCCGTGCCGAGCAGCCCGAACGCGAGTCGTCGAGTGACGCGGACCTGCTGCCCGCGGAGCTGCGTTCCTGGATGCGGCTTTTGTCCGCTGCCGGAGCTGTCGAGCAGCAGTTGCGCTCGCGGGTGAAGGACGCGATGGGGATTTCGCACGACGAGTTCCTGGTGCTGTGCCTGCTGGCGGACCAGCCGGGTTCCCGTCTGCGGATGACCCGGATCGCGGAGTTGCTGGGCCGGCCCAAGACACGGTTGACGTACCAGGTCGCCTGCCTGCAACGCGCGGGGCTCATCACCAAGATGTCCGCGTGCGGCGACCGGCGCGGCATCGAGGTGACTCTCACGGAGAAGGCACGCCACCTGCTCGGCGAGTCGTCGCGCCCCCTGGCCGATGCCGTCTCCGAGGCCATAGCGCGGACAGCCAGCTC
Source organism: Streptomyces sp. NPDC005302 (assembly GCF_040607345.1). Lineage (NCBI taxonomy): Bacteria > Bacillati > Actinomycetota > Actinomycetes > Kitasatosporales > Streptomycetaceae > Streptomyces > Streptomyces sp. NPDC005302. Next base: position 37,925 of record NZ_JBEXGN010000013.1, on the reverse strand, counting down.
CCTGGGCAACTCACCGTTGCGCGACATTCTTCCGGGGATGCCGGACACGGATCGGCAAGACGCGCAGTCCCAGGATCCGCCGGGATGACCGAGCGGGTTCAGGCGGATCAGTCGGTCACTGGAGGAGTGGGCATGCCGTTCACCGACCGCAATGCATGCCCTGCATGCCGTCGCCTCCGATGAGAGCGCGCCGGCGACACACGCTCGCGCGTCGGGAGGGACAAACAGGGACCGACGCGAGAAGGTGCTGCTGACCCACCGGTCGGACGGGTGTGGATACATCCGGCGATCCCGTGCCAAGGAGCAAGGAGCCCTGATGAACGACTCCCAGGCGGCCTCTTCCCCCGCCCCTTCGACCGACGACACCTACCGCTTCGACGATCTGCGCGCCCTGTTCATCAATTGCACTCTGAAGCCCTCACCTCAGCAGAGTCACACGCAGGGCCTGATCGACAAGAGCCGCGCGATCATGGACGCCCAGGGGGTCGCCACCGAGGTCATCCGCGCCGTCGACCACGACCTCGCACCAGGTGTCTACCCGGACATGACCCAACACGGCTTTACGACGGACGAGTGGCCGGAACTGTACGAACAGGTCCTTGCCGCCGACATCCTCGTGGTCGCCGGACCGATCTGGCTGGGGGACAACAGCTCGGTCACCAAGCAGGTCATCGAGCGGCTCTACAGCTGCTCCAGTCTGCTCAACTCCCAAGGCCAGTACGCCTACTACGGACGCGTCGGCGGCTGTCTGATCACCGGCAACGAGGATGGCGTCAAGCACTGCGCCATGAACATCCTCTACAGCCTGCAACACCTCGGATACGTGATCCCGCCACAGGCCGACGCGGGCTGGATCGGCCCGGCAGGTCCCGGACCCTCGTACCTGGACCCCGGCTCGGGCGGCCCGGAGAACGACTTCACCAACCGCAACACCGCCTTCATGGCCTGGAACCTGATGCACATGGCGGCGATGCTCAAGCGCGCCGGCGGCTTCCCGGCCCACGGCAACCGGCGCTCCGAGTGGGACGCCGGCTGCCACCTCGACGCGGCGAACCCCGACTACCGGTGACTCGTCCCACGGATGCAAGTCATTGACCGGGGGCGGCGTAGGCAGGCCGGAAGCAGGAAGCGTCGGCTGCGGTGCTGCGCCAAGCGGTTGGCGCCGGCGGTGCGCGGATTCCCGGAAGGAAACGGGCTGACCCCAGGCGCTCGCCGAAGCCCGGCAGAAGCCTTGCCCACGCCCGGCCCAGGCCCGGCCGACGTCCGGGCGGGGAAAGGCGTGGTGCGCGGGGCCGACGGAACCGGGTAACGTCCTTGTCATGTTCTTCCAGACTCCGATTCACGAGTGAGCGCGTGATGGGCCCCTGCCGGCGTCCTTCGACGTCGCCCGCGCCCGTCTCCCACCGCTGAATCCGTAGATCACTTCACATCATTCCGGGAGACCCCGTGAGCAAGAACATCAACAACCCCGTGGGCATGGGTGGCGGCAAGCGCAAGAAGCTGTCCCGCGCCGAACGGCAGAACAACGGGCCGCACCGCAACCTCGACCGCCAGAGCGCCGCCGACCAGAAAGCGGAGCTGGTGCGCAAGATGCGCGAGAAGGTGGGCGGATCCGAGGAAGCCGGGCAGGCGGGCGACGACAAGGCCAAGAGCTGACGCACCGCCGCCGCGGCGCGGCACCGCACGAAGCAGGGCCCGGGCCGCAACGCGCGGACCGGGCCCTGATGCGTTGACGGGCGAGGCATCGCAATCCGAGGGTCGTAGGCGATCAGTGCGGCAGCGCCGTCGGGGCCCGCCGACCGTGCCTGGCCCCGGTTCCACTCGTCAAGCTCCCTCGAAGTCGATCGTCCAGGGGCCCGCAAGGCGCTCTACCGGCGAACCGCGGAGATCAGTCCGCCTGGCCGCTCCTCGCGCTGCGGCGACGTGCTGAGCGGACGGCCGTAGGAGGCAGCGCATTCGCGCAGGGTGTGACAGTCCGCCTCCCAGCCGTGCCCGGCCAGCCAGTCCACCGGGTCGTCGGGCATCTCCGAGACCCACATCGACGCCGCCGACCCCGGCACGGCGTCCGCGCCGAAGCGCTCGATCACGCCGCGCGAGCCCAATGTCAGCCCCATCAGGCTGCCTGCCGCCGACTGCGCGCTGATCCGGGCCAGCAGTAGCTCCACCGCGTCCTCGGGCAGATAGATCAGCAGTCCTTCGGCGATCCACGCGGTCGGTACGCTCGGGTCGTGCCCTGCGGCGGCCAGCGCGGCCGGCCAGTCCTCACGCAGATCCACCGCTACGGTGACCCGTTCGCAGCGTGCGACGGCCTGCTTCTGGCGCAGCACCGAAGCCTTGAACTCCAGTGGCGCGGGAGTGTCGACCTCGAACAGTCGGGTGCCCTCGGGCCAGTCGATCCGAAAGGCCCGGCTGTCCATGCCGGCACCGAGCAGGACGACCTGCCGGACCCCCGACGCGGAGGCCTGCTCCAACAGGTCGTCGAGGAACTTCGTCCTGATGACGATGGAGTACGACACAGCAAGTCGGCGGCGTCGCGCGGCCTCGTCATCGGGCAGCGGCGGCGAGGAGGGCCACAGGCCGCCGGCGGTGGCGAAGGCCTGTGCCAGTGGGTCGCGGAACAGCGCGTTCTCCCGCTCGGTCTCCAGCGCCCGCACCCTGGCCACGCCCACCGCCGTGGCCCACACTCCGGACGGCTGCATCGACTCCTGCTCATCAGTCACCGCGTCAGCCTAGATCGTCGATTCGAAGAGGCCTGATGAGGGCCTGATGCGCACCTGATGAGGGACCCAGGGTCGTGCGAGGCGTGCGGGGCAGGCGCGCGCTGTCTGCGTTGATTTGGTGTCCGTTGATCGCTGTCCGCACCAGGGAGCAGCTGGGGGCCCTTCTCCTCGGCCGCGAATGGCGCTCTGGGCTGCGCGGGTGCAGGCTGGATGGGTGTTTGTCATGTCGTGGGGGGCAGAGGGCATCGCCCAGGCCGCGTCCGAGTTCCAGGACGTCGACGACGCGGCGGAGGTGCTGTGCGCCTCTGTCCGGCGAGCTGCGCTTTATGGCGCCTCGCAGGCGGAGGGAACGGCGTTCGGGCACGCGGCGGAGGCGTTGGCAGAAGGAATGCGTTCGGAGGGGCGAACGGCGCTGTCGGCGGGACGGAATTGGAGACGGGAGAACGGCGTTGTCTGGGTCGCGCTCTTCGCCCGCGGGGACTGATACGAGAAGACCTCCCAGGGGAGGGCAGGGGCAGCGGCGCTAGTCCGAGTTTTCCCGCTGTTGTGTTCCAGCAGCCGGAGGGGACCCACGATCCCGACTCCCCGGCCGGGTGGCTGCTCCAGCGGCCAGCCCGACTGGCTTCGACTGGCGGACCGCTCGGGCGGCCGTACGGGGTGAGCCGCCGGTCCAGCTCCGTGTGGATGTCCGTACACGGGTTGCCGGCGGCGCTGGGGACACAGGTCTGGAGAGAGGTGCGCGGGTGGGTACCAACTCGGCCTGGGTCTCGAGCTGGAGCGCCGGGTGGTGGGCGGTGGCCCAGGGACGTCTGCCAGGTCCGGACGGGATGTCGCGGGCGCGGGACTGCTCCAGCAAGTGCTGTCCGCCACGGACGACCGCTAGTTCGAGGGTGCGCTTTGTGACGGCAGATCGTTGAGCTGGGCCGGGGCACCCGCACGTGGCGCAGCTTGTCGGCACACGGTCGGCGCCCGAGATTCTGGGAGGGTGCTCATGGACGTGGTGCGGGAGTCGGCGTCGGCGGGCCGGGTGGTTCTGTTCGAGGAGTCGGCCCGTGACGGTGCGCAGGCGAAGACGCTGATGTCACCGGAGTTCCGGGTGCGGCTGGCTCGCGCGACGGGACGGATCTTCGGCTCGGACGGTCCACGGCACGTCGTGTTCGCTGCCGGATTCCCGGCTGTGTGCGGGCAGGAGTTCGAAGCCGTCCGCCGGGTCGCTATGGAGGCCGAGGGCGCGGTGAGCGTCGCCGCGGTGTGCCGCGGTGCGCGCCGGGACGTGGAGCAGGCCGTCGCGTCCGTGCGTGGCAGCCGGCACGCCCGAGTGATGATCGTCGTACCTGCCTCAGAGGCGATGGCGCAGGTGATGGTCCACCGCACGGCTGCCGAGGCACTCCAGGCCGGAGTCGATCTCGTGAAAGAAGCCCGCGGCTTGGATGACGCGGTGGAAGTGGACGTGTGTCTGGCCGACGCCTCCCGCGCCGACCATGCCCTGATGGGGCATTACACACAGGCCATGACGGGAGCCGGGGCTGGGCTGGTAGTACTGGCCGACACTGTCGGCGCCCAACTGCCGTCAGCATGTGGGGAGATGTTCACTCACGTACGTGCGAACGCGGGCGGCGAGGTGCTGCTCGCCTCTCACCTGCACAACGATCTGGGTCTGGGCCTGGCCAACACCCTCCAGGCACTGGCCTCCGGTGTCCGGGTGGTCTCCGCGTCCTGGCTGGGCATCGCCGAGCGGGCAGGCATGGTCGCCACCGAGCAACTGCTGTTCCTCCTCGCCCGCCACGCCGATGAGCTACTCGGAGCGGACGCCGCACCGTGGTGGACCGCACCGGACCTGACCCTGCTCCCGATAATCGCGCAGATGGTCGCCGATGAGACCGGTGTCCGGCTGGGCGTCACCACACCCATCGTCGGAACCGGGGTGGGCACCATCTCCACCGGCACGCCCTTCGTCCACCCACAGCTCTTCCAGCCCTTCGACCCTCAACAGGTGCTGGGCATCAATCCCCACGTAGTTCTGACCCAACTGGCCAGCGCCAGGGTCATCACTGCGGTCGCCACCCGCCTCGGTCACACTCTCGACCCTGATCAGACCCGGGCATCGTTGAGGTGGGTAAAGAACCGGGCGTACCGTACAGGCCACGCCATTGTCGACGACGCGGCGTTCGCCGACTACCTCGACGGCCTCACCCATCACGAGAGCGGGAGCGGGAGCACACGATGAGCGCCGAAGCGTCCCGCGCGCCCCGGACGGGGGTGGACCTCAGCCAAGCGATGCGGGCGCTGCGCGAGGGTGCGGCTGTGGTACTGCCGAACCCGGCGCCCCTCACCCACGTCGTGACCGCCACCACTCCGCAGGCGGTGAACGAGGCCAAGGGCAGGCCCCTGGATCAGCCGGTGGCTCTGTGGGCTCATCACGCCGACACCCTGCACGCCGTCGCGGCAGTCACGGAACTCGACGCGGCCGGCAGTGCCCTGGCCGTACGACTGCTGGCCGAGGAGTACCTGACTCTCCTCGTGCCCCTGCGCCCCAGCCCTCAGCCCTCCTGGCTCGCACCCGCGTGCAAGGCCGGCTGGGCGCTGCTCTTCGGTGCCCGCTGGCAGCCCCTGCGACCGCTCCTTGACGAGCATCCGGTGCTCTACGTCAGCAGCGCCAACCGCACCGGCCGACAACCTGCCGCCACGGCAGCGGACGCGCTCGCCATGTTCCCCGCAACAGTCCCGGTCCTCCAACTGCCCCACCCACTTGAACCCGAGGCCGCCAAGGCGACAAGGCAAGCGACGACCACGGTGACCCTGCACCCCGACCGCCGCCTGACCCTGCACCGCCACGGCGCACAAGACCGGCCCTACGACCACTTGGACGACTACCTCCACCATCTCCGGGCCGAATATGCGTGCACTTCGGCCGGCGCCACCGATATCTCGAAAGGGCAGACGTACCGGCCCTGACATGCCGCTCGCCGCCCTTGTGGCCCGCCACTGACTGATCGTTTCAGAATGAGTTGCCCTGTGGGGGCTTGCGCTCGGCGATCTTGGGCATTACAGCCACGCTCCCCGCCGACAACGTCCTGCCGGGACGCTGCGACCTGAGCAGGTCACCGAAGCGCTGAGGGCCTGGGGCTGAGGCACGGCAGTTGCGCGGGCCAGCTCGGACGCCCCAACTGTTGCAAGAGAGGGAACGTGATGATCCTCGACGTCTACCTGCACGGTCGACCGCATCAGCCTGCTATCTGACAGGAGAAGGAACTGCTTGCCACCCGTTTCCAGGAGCCATGAACTGTGCTCGCTCATCTTGTGGCTACCCGATCGGGCGTCGTGACCGGCGGGCGAACAGACGCCGTCGCTTGCGAGGTTGAGTCCTGAACGTCGTCTGGGGGACACCCAGCGCGGCGAGCCGTACATGAGCTGAGCCCCTCGCTGTGACGTGACGGCTATCCACAGGGCTGTGCCCGTGTCGCTGGCGCTGAAGGCTGCCCGAGGCGCCGTGCTCACGCCGATCGGGTTCCACCGGCCTGGGCACCGCGCCTCAGTCGCGCTACCGGTCGGACGGCAGGGCGGCTCCCACCAGGTCGAGCGCCAGACCGACGCAGTCCGGAAGGGTGTCGAGGTCGAGGGGCTGTGTGGCGAGGGCGCCCTCGTGCAGCAGAAGCAGTCGGGTGGCGAGGGTGCCCGGGTGCGAGCAGCCCGCCGCCACGGCGAGTCCTTCGAAGAGGTCCCTCAGCCAGAGCTTCTGGTTGGCGGCGACGCGGTGCGCAGGGTGCGTTGAGTCCGGGAGTTCCGCTAGCGCGTTGATGAAGGCGCATCCGCGCGTGGTGGTCCCGCTCCAGGTCCGCAGGGCCTCGAACGGGGCCGTGACGGCGTCGGCCGGAGTCGCGCTGGCGTCGACGGTGGCGAGAACGAGGGTCCGCCAGCGCTGGTCACGTTCCGTGAGATAGGCCGCCACGAGGTGGTCCTTGGAGCCGAACTGGTTGTACAGGGTCCGTTTGGTCACGCCCGAGTGCTCGGCGATCAGGTCCACACCGACCGCCGTGATGCCGCGGTCGTAGAACAGCTCCTCGGCGGCCGCCACGATGCGCCGGCCGGCAGGCGTCACCGGCCGCGTCTCCTCCACGAGGACCCCCTTCACAGATCGGTGTACGGTGAGAGATGTTCACCGATCAGTATACCCGCGAGAAGGTTCAGTCGATGGGAGTCCCCGACGTCATGCGAGCGGTGTGCGTCACCCGGCACGGAGGACCGGAGGTCCTGGAACTGGCGGAGGTCGCCGTCCCCGCTCCTCAGGCAGGCGAGGTTCTGGTCCAGGTCAGCGCGGTGGCGCTGAACAACACCGACCTGTGGACCCGGGAGGGCGCCTACGGAAGTCCCGACGACCCCGACGCGCTGTCGGGCTGGCGGGGCCCGATCGACTTCCCCCGCATCCAGGGCGCCGACGTGGCCGGACGGGTCGCGGCCGTCGGGACCGGCGTGAGGGGGGACCTCGTGGGACGGCGCGTGGTCGTCGATCCCGCAATCTACGAGACCGCGGGGCTCGACGCCCACCCGGTGGGCCTGATGGGGAGCGAACGCGACGGCGGATACGCCGCGTACGTGACGGCGCCGGCGGAGCGGGTGCACGACGTGACGGAATCCCCGCTCACGGACGACCAGCTCGCGACGCTGCCGACCGCCTACGGCACGGCGCTGGGCATGATCGAGCGAGGCCGGCTGCGCGCGGGGGAGACCGCCCTGGTCTCGGGAGCGTCCGGTGGCGTCGGCCTCGCGCTGGTGCAGATCGCCCGCGCGCGCGGCGCACGCGTGCTCGCCGTCAGCAGTGGATCCAAGATTGAGGCGGTACGTGCGGCGGGCGCGCACGACGTCGTCGACCGCGCGGGTTACATCCCCGCGCAGGTCCGCGCCTCCGCCCCGGAGGGCGTCGACGTCGTCCTCGACGTCGTGGCCGGCGAACTCGTGGGCGAGGGGCTGCCGCTGCTGCGCGAAGGGGGCCGGTGGGTGATCGCGGGCGCGCTGGGCGGCTACGAGGTGGCCTTCGACGTGCGCCGCCTGTATCTGCACAACGCCCAGGTCATCGGGTCCTCGATGCACACGCCCGCGCACTTCGGCCTCCTCATGGACCTCGCGCGGCGAGCGGAGGTACAGCCCGTCGTCGCCGCGGTCTTCCCGCTGGACCGGGCCGTTGAGGCACAGGAGGAGCTCTCCCGCAGGGAGCACGTGGGAAAGATCGTCATGCACCCCTGAGATCCGGTCGGCACCTCTTAATAGGTTCGGTCATAGCCCGTCGAAGGACGGGCCCGGACCTATGCGTGAGGGAGCCCGCATGGCCACGATCCAGCGCACGCCATGGCGCCCACCAAGTGGTGCTCGCTGCCGTAGGAGGAGTCCTCCTGCTCCCAGTCGCCGGCGTGGGCGCCGGGGGAGGCGATGGCGAGAGCCGCCGTCGCGGTGGCCGTGGCGAGGAGAACGCGAGCAGAGCGCATCACGAAGGTGCTGCCTCGCCGCTCGGGCGAGTGTGATGGGCCGAACGGGCGGTGATGGTGTGATCAATGAGCGCGTTGAGAGAGCCGGGCGATCAATGCCTGCACGGTTGGGCGCAGCTGTCCTATCAGGGCAGCGGCACCGAGACGGCGGGAGCTCTCAGCATGTCCAAGCTCAGCAGGATTGCAGTTTTGATCGCGGCGGCAAGCGCTGTGGTGTGCGTCGGCGCGGGCGCGGCCAGTGCTGACGCCGGTGCGGAAGGATTCGCCTACGGGTCTCCGGGCGTCCTGTCCGGCAACGTCGTCCAGATCCCGATCAGCGTGCCCATCAACGTGTGCGGGAACTCGCTGAACCTCCTCGGTGCCCTGAACCCGAGCTTCGGGAACACCTGCATCAACGGCGGCCACCGGGGCCACAAGGGTGGCTACGACAATGGCAAGGGCGGACACGAGGACAAATACGGCCGTGGCCACAGCGACGACAAGCGCACAGACCACGGCTACGGCGACCACAACAGGGGCATGTAGGCCCTGACCGACGTCGGAACCTGCCGCACTGAAGGCTTCGGTTGAACCACGGTCGTGCATTACCTCGAGTGAGAACCGAGACCAGGTTCGATCACGCCTCGGCAGGTCGCGCGGCCCGCTTCGGCCGCGGGGTGTTGATCCCAGGGTTACGTCTGCCTCTCGCTCCGGCGAAGGCGACTCTCTGCCGCTGTGGTCAGCGCCGGCAGAACCGGGCGGTCGTCCCACAGTCGCGGCGACCGCCCGGAACCTCGCCCCGCGGACAACCGACCAGCACGTACATGCGTCAGCGTGGGAGGAACGGGCCGACATCGCTGCCGCACTGGCAGCCCGGCACGCCACTGGGCCGGTCGTGGGGCCTGTACGGGGTGGTCCGCTACCCGCAGGTCCTGCGGCATCTGCCGCAGGACGTGCGGCTCAAGCTGGTGCGACGGGTGCTCGGTCCGTTCGGTCCGTGGTGGCTCAAACGGCGCCTGGACGGCGTGGTGCCCACCCTGCTCGGCCGGCACATCGTCGGGGCCCGGCAGGACGCGGATCGGATCGAACTGACGACGTGGGACACCCGCGGGCATACCGAGGTCCTGCGGACCGGTCACGTCCTGGCCGCCACCGGCTACCGGGTCAGCCTCGACTCGGTCGACTTCCTGGCTCCCGGTCTACGGGCGAGGCCGGCACGCAACGCCGGATATCCGCGTCTGGACGCGGGGTTCGCGTCATCGGTGCCGGGCCTGTACTTCACGGGAATCCAGGCGGCGGCTTCGGACCTCTGATGAGGTTCACCTGCGGCACCCCATTCGCCGCGCCGAGGCTGGCACGATCGGTGGAGATATCCCGCTTCGACGCGGGGCGGGGACCTCTGGCCCAGGTAGCGGGCACCCGCACCGACCCGGCATGCTCTCTGTCTCCAGACCACGCGACAGTGCTCCTCGTCCTTCTCGATGCACAGCACCGCGACCCGGGCCCGAGCTGCATGTTCGGCGAGCTGGTCGAGGTCGGCCTGGGCTGCGTCGGTGCGTAGCAGGCCGCGGAAACACGCACGGCCCTCGCTGATCCGCCCCTCCCAGAACGGAGCCCGGTTGTCCTTCGGGTTCCCCAGCGATGCCGGTCTCGTCGAGAGCGTGCGAGAGGCTGGTCTTGCTGAAGCCCGGCTTATGGCTGATGGGTGTCAGGCGAACGTCGTCGACCAGGCTGACCTGGGCAGAGAGCAGGGACTCGACGAAGGAGTCGATGTCGCGGCCCCTGTATCCGGCGGACGACGGACCCTGGACTGCCGTTTGGGCCAGGCGGAACAGGTCGTCTAGGGACACGTCGAGTGCGTCGGCGAGCGCGCCGACGGTGAAGAAACCTGGCTGAATCGGGCCCCGCTCTCCAGCCGCTTCAGCAGGTGAGCTGGATGCCGGCCTCCTTTGCGAGGCGTTCCGGGGTCCATGCGCGCTCCTCACGCAGGGCCCGGACACGAGCGGCAAGCGTCCGGGCGGGGGAGTGCGATGGGGGCGTTAAGGGGCGTTCGGCGACCGGCAGCCTAGCTTCCGTCGGAATCACACAGCCAGTCCTCCGTGCTCGCCCGGAGCACGCCTTGGTGCCGTGGGATGGCGAGGGAGGCCGGCTGAGCTGTCGAGAGCCTTGCGGAACTATGGTTCTCCTTCGGGCCCTTGGTGCTGTTTGAGATTCAGATGTTGGATCTCGATGGACACCGCCTCCCGCACCAGTCGGCGGGCGTGAGACAGCGGAAGCGCGCCGCTCAACCAGCGCGTGCTGAGTCCTTCCAGAAGTCCGGTGAGTCGCTCCGCGGCTGTTGTGAGAGTGGGCGCGGCGGCCGTCGGCTGGATGCGGCCCAGGAGGGCCGCGATCTCGTGAATCCAGGCGAGGGTGGCGCCGGCCAAGTCGCCGCGCAATTCGGGCTCGAAGATCGCGCTGGCGCGCAGCTCACCCCACGCCGTGCTGTTCTCGCGGACTTCAGGGGTGTCCTGGAACTCCAGCAGGAGGGACTGCTCGAGTTCGCGGCGGGCGTCGTGCGGTTCAGTGGTGAAGTCCCCATCGGCTGTGTACCGTTCGGCCCGGTCGCTGATGAACTCCAGCGTCTTGCGCAGGGCGCCGGCCCGGTCCTTGAAGTGGTAGTAGATCAGTGCGGTGGAGACCCCGGCTTCGGCCGCCAGCTCATCCATCCGCAATCCGCGAACCCCCCGTCGGGCTATGAGTCGGGCGGCACCTTCCAGGATGGCCTTACGGCGGTCCGTCGCCACGTGATCCCCTCATGAGTGGTTTGAAACAGCAGTGTTGCATACTGACTGAATTCTTAGTTAGTTTGCTCCGCTGCTGTCGGCTCCGTCGGTATGCACCAGCCGGAATCGCGGCCCGCCCTGTTCGCCACTGCGCATGAGCGCTCCAGCGACTTACCGATACTGAGCGCGCCCGGCGTGCAGGGCGTGATCCGACCGGCGGAAGGTGCCGGATAAGGTTCAGGCCATGGCATCTCGCAGCACTCAGATCCTTGAAGCCGCAGCCCGGGTGATCGCCCGGCGCGGGGTCCGTGGTCTGCGCGTGGAGGAGCTGGCCGAAGAGGCTGGCGTGTCCACCGCGCTGATCTACTACCACTTCAAGGACCGCACCGGAGTCCTGCTCAAGACGCTGGAGTTCATCAGCGACCGGGCTGAGCGCTACACGACCCACGCTGATCCGGATGCTGAACCGCTCAGCCCGCGGCAGGAGCTGGACCAGACGCTTCTGCTGGAGCTCCAGGACACGGCCGTGGTCAGGGAGAACAGCAGCGCCTGGGGCGAGCTGCGGGCCAGCGCCGTCTTCGATGAAGTCCTGCGTGAAGACCTCGCGAGAGCCACCCTGGTATGGGTTCAGGACGTCGCGGCCCTGCTGGGCCAGGTCAGGCCCATGGCCTCGGCGGCGGCCCTCGCGGCGTCCGCCGAGCGGCTCACCGCTCTCCTGGAGGGTCTGAGCATGCGCTGGCTCAGCGGCATGCTCCCGATCGCCCACGCGCGGACCCTGATGAGCGAGGCCATCGAAGCCGAGGTCGACCGACTGGGCCGCTAATCGCGTGCATCGGTACCCGGCGCCCGCGTCATCGCCTCCCCGCACGGCACGACACCGTCAAAGCCCTCGGCGCCGAGCACGTCCTGGGCGGCCGGGCCACCGATCTCGCCGGAGAAGCCGGTGAGTCGACCGACGGCGTCGACCTGGTCCTGGAATCAGTCGGACAGGACACCTTCGTCGTCGGCCTCGGCGTCACCCGCCCCTGTGCCGGCCGCATCATCGTCTTCGGCGGCGCCTCCGCAGACGTCGCCCTGACGGTTCGCGACTTGGTCTTCCGTCACCGGGTCACTGCCAAGGGCCTGCACGCCGGCTCCATGGGCGCCGAAGCCCCCCGTCGTCTGCCTGAAGACTCTGGCGGAGCTGAAGGATCTGATCGCGGCGGGCGTCTACCTGCCCAGGACCTCCGAAATGCACGCCTGGCCAAGGGGTCAGCCAGCCTCGCCGACATGTAAAGCCGTCGCACCGCCTGCAAGGCGGCCCTCGCCCCCTGGGCCTGACGGAGAGGCGGGCTCTTGACCTCAAGGATGGGCAAGAGCCTGGCCCTCCGCATCTGTCGCCCCTGGCGACACATTGCCGGACCGTCCCGGAAGAGAAGGACGTAGCTGTGACCCGAACGTATTGACTGGAATTTCAGTCAGTGTCACTGTTGGGCCGCGTGCCCCACGTTCGACACTCCTGAAGGGACGGGACCCATGCGTGTGACCAGGTCCGCTGGCCAGGAGGCGCCATGCCTCTGACCCCCACCGAGCGGGACCGGCTGCTGCTCTTCACGGCCGCCGAGCTCGCGCGGACGCGCCTGGGGCGCGGGCTGCGCCTCAATGTGCCGGAGGCGACCGCACTGATCGCCGACACGGTGTGCGAGGCGGCGCGTGACGGCCTGCGTCTGGCTGATGCCCTCCAGCGCGGACGAAGCGTACTTGGCCCGAACGACGTACTCCCCGGCGTCACCGACATCGTGACGGAGATCCAGGTCGAGGCGGTGTTCGACGACGGCACCCGCCTCGCCGTGATCAGTGCCCCGTTCGGGGATGTGGAGCACCGCGAGGGTTCACCTGGCGCCGTCCTGCCTCACGCGGACGCCCTTCCTCAGCCGGAACCGGTCGTCGTCCTGAAGGTCCGCAACGCAGCCGCGGTCCCAGTGAGCGTGACCTCCCACTTCCACTTCTTCGAGGTGAACCCCCGCCTGGACTTCGACCGTGCGGCCGCGTACGGCATGCGGCTCGCAGCCCCGGCCGGGTCCTCCACCCGCTTCGACCCCGACGCCGTCGTCGAGGTCGGGCTCGTACCGATGGGCGGAGAGCGGATCGCGATCGGATTCGCGGGCCTGGTCGACGGTCGGCTGGACGCGCCCGGCGCGAAGGCGGAAGCCCTGCGTCGCGCTGCCGTATCCGGTTACCTGGGCGCCGTTGCGACGGAAGGACCGGAAGGTACAGAACGATGAGCAGGCCAACCAGGCACAGCGACCACTGCGCGCCCGGCAGCAGCCGGCACATCGACCCGCACGAGTACGCCACCGTGCACGGGCCACGTGCGGGCGACCGAGTCCGGCTCGGCGACTCCGGACTCGTCGTCCGCGTGGAGTCGGACGCGCAGGCGTACGGCGACGAGTTCCTGGCCGGATTCGGCAAGACCGCTCGGGACGGAATGCATCTGAAGGCGGCGGCCGTCCGTGACACCTGTGACGTCGTGATCACGAATGTCCTGGTGATCGATGCCGTACTCGGCATCCGCAAGGTCTCCATCGGCATCCGCGAGGGCCGGATCCTTGCGATCGGGCGGGCCGGAAACCCCGACACCCTCGACGGCGTCGACGTGGTGGTGGGCACCGGCACCACGATGATCCCCGGCGAGGGCCTGATCGCCACCGCCGGTGCGATCGACACGCATGTCCATCTCCTCTCTCCACGGATCATGGAGGCGTCCCTGGCCTCCGGCGTCACCACGATCATCGGCCAGGAGATCGGGCCGACCTGGGGCGTCGGCGTCAACTCCCCCTGGGCACTCAGACTCGGCTTCAACGCCTTCGACGCCTGGCCGGTCAACATCGGCTTCCTGGCCCGGGGGTCCGCCTCCCACGAGGCGCCCCTGGTCGAGGCGCTCGCCGAAGGCGGTGCCTGCGGTTTCAAGGTGCACGAGGACATGGGCGCGCATACCCGCGCCCTGGACACCGCGCTGCGCGTCGCCGAGGAGCACGACGTGCAAGTCGCCCTGCACAGTGACGGGTTGAACGAGTGCCTGTCGGTGGAGGACACCCTGAGCGTTCTCGACGGCCGGACGATCCACGCCTTCCACATCGAGGGCTGCGGCGGCGGTCACGTACCAAATGTGTTGAAGATGGCGGGCGTTGCGAACGTCATCGGGTCGTCGACCAATCCCACCCTGCCGTTCGGGCGGGACGCCATCGCCGAGCACTACGGGATGATCGTCTCCGTCCACGCGCTCAAGACCGACCTGCCGGGCGACGCCGCCATGGCCCGCGATCGGATCCGGGCCGGAACGATGGGCGCGGAGGACGTCCTGCACGACCTCGGCGTGATCGGCATCACGTCCTCCGACGCGCAGGGCATGGGCCGGGCGGGGGAGACCATCCGGCGCACTTTCGCGATGGCCGGGAAGATGAAGGCCGAGCTGGGCCCCTTGAACGGCGACGGCGCGTACGACGACAACGCCCGCGTCCGGCGCTATATCGCCAAGCTCACCATCAACCCCGCCATCGCCCATGGTCTCGCCCACGATGTCGGCTCCATCGAGGTCGGCAAGATGGCCGACATCGTGCTCTGGCGGCCGCCGTTCTTCGGTGCGAAGCCGCAGATGGTCATCAAGAACGGCTTCCCCGCCTACGGGGTCACCGGCGATCCGAACGCTGCCACCGACGCCTGCGAGCCGCTGGTCCTGGGCCCGCTGTTCGGCGCCCATGGAGCCGCTCCGGCCGACCTCTCCGTCGCCTTCGTCAGCCGTGCCGCCGCGGAGGCGGGCTCCTTGGGCTTGCCGCACGACACGCTGATCACGCGGCGCAGACGCGTTGCCGTCCGGGGTACCCGCGGTATCGGCCCGGCCGACATGGTCCACAACGCCCGTCTTGGGCAGGTGGATGTCGACCCTCGCGACGGCCTCGTGACCCTCGATGGCGAGCCGATGCGTTCCGAGCCGGCGCAGGCGGTCTCGCTGAGCCGCCTGTACTTCCTCTGACACTGCCCGCGCCAACCAATTTTTCAAAAGCTGCCGCTCTTCTTGACTGAAATTTCAGTCGGGAGCAAGATGCTGTTCACACCGCGTACCCGTCCTGCGCCTCGGCCCGGCTGAGTCAGCGCCCGCCGACCGGTACTTCTGGCGAAACGAAGAGAGATCCGTGATGACTGCATTCCGTATGCCTGCCGAATGGTCCGAACACGAGGGGTGCCTGATGGCCTGGCCCGTCCGTGAGGACCTGTGGAGCAGCGTCCTTGACGACGTCAAGGAGGAGTACGCGAACGTCGCCCGCGCGATCGCCGAGTTCGAGCCGGTGACCATGGTCGCGCCGCCCGGCCACGGAGACGACGCCCGGACCAGGTGCGGCGACGAGGTCACCGTCGTGGAGCTGGCGCAGGACGACTCGTGGTTCCGTGACTCCGCCCCGCTCTTCGTGCTCGACGGTGACGGCAACCGCGCCGGAGTGGACTTCCGCTTCAACGCCTGGGGCCGCAAGCACCACCCGTACGACGCCGACGACCGGGTGAGCGCCCTGCTGCTCGACCACCTCGGCGTCGAGCGCATCGCCTCCGACATGATCTTGGAGGGCGGGGCGATCACCGTCGACGGCGAGGGCACGCTGATCACCACCGAGCAGTGCCTGATGCACCCCAACAGGAACCCGGGGCTCAAGCGGAACGAGATCGAGACCGAGCTGAAGTCCCAGCTCGGCGTCGACAAGGTTGTCTGGCTCCCGTACGGCGGTCTGCTGGACACGGAGACCGACGGGCACGTGGACGGCGTCTGCGCCTTCGCGGCTCCCGGCAAGGTCGTCGTCTCGCTGCCCGACGACCCGGACCACCCCGACTACGCGCGGATGCGTGCCAACCGAGCGGTACTGGAGGCAACCACCGACGCCCGGGGCCGGTCGTTCGAGATCGTCGACCTCCCGCAGACCGCGTTCGTCGACATGGCCGAGGGCGAGATCGAGGTGTCCTACCTGAACTACTACGTGGCCAACGGCGGCGTCGTCGCCCCCGTGGCCGGCGTCCCCCAGGACGACGCTGCCCTCGCGGTCATCGCCGACGCGTATCCCGGGCGCAAGGTCGTCGGGGTGCGGGCGCCCGTGATCGCTTTCGGTGGCGGCGGTGTCCACTGCATCACCCAGCAGGTCCCCGCCGTGGTCACCACCGCCTGAATCGAGTACGGACTGCTCTCGGCGGACTGCTCTCGGCGGTCCGCCGGCCCTCGCCCCCCGGAATGAGAGCGCGACGATGACCCCACCCCAACTCCTCGGCAGGACAGGTCCGCCCGGCAGACGTGGACGGATGGCCGTGACGGCGGCCGCCCTCACCTGCCTCGCCACCCTCGCGGCCTGCTCGGGACCGCCCAAGGACTCCGGCACCGCCAGCGAGTTCAAGCTGTCGGCCTCCACGCCCAAGGCCCGCGGCGAGATCACCTCGTTCACCTGGGCCGTCTACGCGGAACCGCCCACCCTCGACTACACGGCGGCGTTCGACTACCCGCAGAACACCATCCTGTCCAACGTGTGCGAGAGCCTGATGCGCTGGACACCGGGGCTCACCATGGAGCCCGGCCTGGCGAAGAAGGCGTCCAACCCCGACCCCAGGACCTGGGTCTACGATCTGCGCGCCGGGGTGCGGTTCCACAACGGCAAGGAGATGACGGCCGACGACGTGGTCTACAGCCTCGGCCGCCAGATGGACCCCAAGAACGCGGCGGCCTGGGCCGAGGTCTTCCAGAACGTCGCCTCCATACGGAAGACCGGACCGCTCCAGGTCACCGTCGAGCTCAAGAGGCCCGACTCCCAGTTCCCGCAGTACATGGCGACCGCCGCGGGCGTGGTCGCCTCCAAGGCCGGCGTCGAGGAGGCGGGCAAGGACTACGGAACCTCCGGGGGCCTCGCCTGCACCGGGCCGTTCAAGCTCGGCGCCTGGAACAAGGGGCAGTCGATCGAGCTCGACCGCTTCGACGGCTACTGGGGGAGGAAGGCCAAGTCCGAGAAGGCCGTGTTCCGATTCCTGACCGATCCCTCCGCACGCACCAATGCCATGCTCAGCGGGGAGGCCGACGGCGGCTACCTGATCCCCACCGAGAGCTATGGCCACCTGCGTGACAGCGGCGTGGGCTCCCTGTACTTCGGTGAGGGTCTGACCACGGTCAACGTCAACGTCACCAACATGCAGGGCCCGCTCGGCGACGTCCGCGTACGCCGCGCGCTGTCCCTGGCCCTGGACCGCTCCGGGTTCGTCAAGGCCGGGCTCGGCGGTGCGGGCACCAGCACCGGTTCGATCACCCCCCGAGCCGTCTGGGACGCGGCCTCGGAGCCGACCCGCAAGGCCGCCCTCGGTGGGCTGCCGCCCGCGAAGCCGGACATCGGCAGGGCCAAGGCGTTGATCAGGGAGGCCGGTGCCACCGGCAAGACCCTGACCGTGGCCACCAGCCCCATCGGCCAGGACGTCTCCCTCCTCGCCACCGCGCTCCAGGCGGCCGGCACCCAGATCGGCCTGAACATCCGACTCAAGACCATCGCCCCGAACGCCTTCACGGCCCTGTTCACCGATCCCAAGGCACGCGAGGGCATCGACCTGTTCCCGTACACCTCGTACTACAACATCAGCGACCCGCTCGACCTCCTGGCGAACTTCAGGACCGGCGCCTACCTGAACTTCGCCGGCTACAGCGAAAAGGGCTACGACGAGCTAGTCGCCCGGGCCACCGCCGTCTACCCGCGGGAACCGCGGATGAGGATCGAGGCCGAACTGCAGAAGCAGGCCGCCGACAAGGTGCTGTGGATACCGGTCGCCGAGTGGCCCACGTCGATCTTCCTCAACAAGAGGATCACCGGCGCCCCCACCTCCATCTCGTACATGTACTACCCGTGGGCCGCCGATGTGGGGGCCGCGAAGTGAACTTCCTGAGGTTCGCCGTACGTCGCCTGGCGGAGATGGCGACCACCCTGCTCGGTGCCTCGTTCGTGGTGTTCGGTGCCCTGTACCTGGCGCCGGGCGACCCGGCCAGCTTCCTCCTCTCGGGCCGCTCGGCCTCACCACAGGCCCTCGCCGCGGTCAGAGCCCAGTACCACCTGGACGACCCGTTCTTCGTCCGGTACTTCCGCTGGCTCGGGGACATCGTGCAGGGAGACTTCGGGCGGTCCATCACCTACCGCACCGACGTCTCACGGTTGTTGGCCGACCGCCTCCCCACCACACTGCTGCTCGTCGTGATGGCGCTGGTCGTGGTCGTCGTGATCGGTCTGGCACTGGGCTGGATCGCCGCCGTGCGCGGCGGTGGCACGGATTCCACCATCCTGATCGGCACCACGCTCGCCGTCGGGACGCCGTCCTTCGTCGCCGCCGTGCTGCTGCAGGGCCTGTTCGCCGTGAAGCTGGGCTGGTTCCCCAGCAGCGGTGCCGGTGACGGCTTCGCCGACAAACTCTGGCACCTGACGCTCCCCGCGATCGCTCTCGCGCTCTATCTGATCGGCATGCTGGGCCGGGTGACCCGCTCCACCATGCTCGAAGCCCTCGGCAGCGAGCATGTCACCGTCGCCCGCAGCCGCGGTGTCCCCGAACGCCAGGTCATCAGCCGCCACGTCTTCCGCAACTCCCTGGGCACCATCCTCACCACCGGCGGGCTGATCGTCTCCACCCTCCTGATCTGCACCATCCTCGTGGAGACCGCCTTCAGCATCGGCGGCATCGGCCAGCTCCTGGAGCTGTCCACCACCACCAAGGACTTCCCGACCGTTCAGGCCATCTCCCTGATCGTCGTCGCTCTCTTCATGGCCGTGAACCTGATCGTCGACCTACTGCTGCCCCTGGTCGACCCGCGGATCGCCCTCGGAACGAGGAGTACCTCCGTATGACCGCCGTCCTGACCCGCCGCCCCGGCCTCTCCAGGATCCGCACTGCCGGGTCCCCGCTGTATCTGGCCTGCCTCGTCTTCGTCGCCCTGGTCACCACCGCCGCGCTCCTCGCCCCATGGATTGCGCCCTACGACCCCAATGCGGTCGACCTCGGCAACGCGATGGCCGCTCCCGGCGCGGAGCACTGGTTCGGCGTCGACGCCGCCGGGCGCGACACCCTCTCCCGGCTCCTGCTCGGCGCCCGCACCTCGCTGCTCGGACCGCTCGGGGTCGTGGTCTTCTCCACGCTCGCCGGTGTCGCGGTCGGTATGTCGGCGGGCTGGCGCGGCGGCTGGCTCGACTCGGTCCTGTCGCGCAGCACCGAGCTGGTCTTCGCGTTCCCTGGACTGCTCCTGGCGGTCCTGATCACCGCGGTCTACGGAGAAGGGCTGATGGCTCCCGTCGTCGCCCTCTCCATCGCCTACCTGCCCTACGTCAGCCGGCTCACCCGCTCCCTCGTCCTGGCCGAACGCAAACGCCCCTACGTGGACGCCTACCAGGTCCAAGGCCATTCGGCGCTCCAGATCTGTCTGCGCCACATCCTGCCCAACATCGCCCCCGTCGTCCTCGCCCAGTCCACCATCAACTTCGGATACGCCCTCATGGACCTCGCCGGCCTGTCCTTCCTCGGCCTCGGCATCCCCGCACTCACCCCGGACTGGGGCCGCATGGTCTTCGACGGCCAGACCGCCATCCAGCACGGCTACCCGCTGTCGGCGATCTGGCCCTGCGTGTTCATCGTGCTGACCGTCGTCGCCTTCAACGTGGTGGGCGAACGCTGGGCCGACCGCGTCGCCAGGAGGACCCCATGA
The DNA here is from genome assembly GCF_040607345.1 of Streptomyces sp. NPDC005302. Taxonomy (NCBI): domain Bacteria; kingdom Bacillati; phylum Actinomycetota; class Actinomycetes; order Kitasatosporales; family Streptomycetaceae; genus Streptomyces; species Streptomyces sp. NPDC005302. The sequence goes on along the minus strand of NZ_JBEXGN010000013.1, from coordinate 18,250 downwards.
ACGAGGACCCCATGAATGCGGTGGACGCGACCACGTCCACGTACACACTCGACATCCAAGGGCTGCGGATCAGCCTGCCCGGCACCGCCCGCCCGGTCCTCGACGGCGTCGACCTGCACGTCGGCGCCGGCGAGACCGTCGCCCTCGTAGGCGAGTCCGGGTCCGGGAAGACGCTCACCTCGCGCAGCGCCCTGAACCTGCTGCCGCCCGGCGCCACCGTCGAGGGCGCCGTGCTCGTGGGAGGCCAGGACGTCCTCACCATGAACGCCGACCAGCTGCGCGGGCTGCGCACCAAGTCCGTGGCCATGATCTTCCAGGACCCCCGCGCCGCCCTCAACCCCCTACGCCGCATCGGTGACTTCCTCATCGAGAGCGTGACCCTGACTCGGAGCATGAGCCGGACGGAGGCCACCGCCCGAGCCACCGAACTCCTCCAGGCTGTCGGCCTGGACGCCTCCGCGCTGCGCAAGTACCCCGGTCAGGTCTCCGGCGGCATGCTGCAACGTGTCATGATCGCGGCCGCGCTGATGGGTGACCCGGCGCTCCTGCTCGCCGACGAGCCGACCACGGCGCTCGATGTCACCACGCAGGCAGAGGTCATCTCCCTGCTGGCCGAACTGCGCGAACGCTTCGACACAGGCCTGCTCTTCGTCACCCACGACCTCGACCTCGCCGCCGCCATCAGCGACCGCGTCTACGTCATGTACGCCGGGCGGATCGCGGAGAGCGGCCCCGCGCAGGTCCTCTTCGCGCAGCCCCGACACCCCTACACCGCATTGTTGCTCGCCTCCACCCCGCGCTTGGAAGCCCCCGTAGGACGGCTTGCCGCTATCGACGGCCAACCTCCCGACCTGAGGCAGGAGTTGCAGGGCTGCGCGTTCGCCGCCCGGTGCTCGCTGGCCACGGAGATCTGCGACCAGCAGGCTCCCGAGGCGCTGCAGGCACCGGGCCGGCCCCACCACCAGGCCGCCTGCCACCACTCCGATCGGCTCGAAGGGAGCCCCGTCGATGCCTGAGCCCGTACTGGAGGCCGTCGATCTCCACCGCGCCTTCGGCGACGTCCGCGCCGTCGACGACGTATCGTTCGCCCTCCCCGAGGGCGGTTCCCTCGGCATCGTCGGGGAATCCGGGTCCGGCAAGACCACCACCGCCCGGATCATCGTCGGACTGGAGCGCGCCGACGCCGGCCAAGTCCTCGTACGCGGCAGGGAACGCGACACGCGAAGCCGCGGCCGGGTCCAGCGTCTGGCACGGGCCCGCGAGGTCCAGATGGTCTTCCAGGACCCGTACCTCTCCCTCGATCCCCGGACCAGCGTCGAAGACGTCCTGCGCGAGACTCTGCGCCTGCACTTCCCGGGCACCGGCCACGACCGGCGCATCCGCGAACTCCTCGACCATGTCGGCCTGGGCACCCGCGCCGCCGACGCACGACCGCGGCAGCTCTCCGGCGGCCAGCGCCAGCGCGTCGCCATCGCCCGCGCCCTCGCCGTCGAACCGGCCGTCCTCGTCCTCGACGAGGCGGTCGCCGCGCTCGACGTCTCCGTCCAGGCGCAGATCCTCAACCTGCTCGCCGACATCCGGGAGGAGACCCGGATCGGCTACCTGTTCATCACCCACGACCTCGGCGTGGTCCGGTGCGTCACCGACGAGGTCATCGTCATGCGCCACGGCCGCGTCGTCGAGGCAGGGCCCACAGCCGAGGTGCTCTCCGCACCACAACACCCCTACACACGGCTCCTCTTGGACTCCGTGCCCCGCCCAGGCTGGGACCCCGAGGCGATCGCCGCCGCCCGCCGGGCACTCTGACGCTCCCTGACGACGGCCTCACCCTCTCCCCTCCGGGGGCGGGCGCTTGCCTGCGTGTGCCCGCCAACGAACCCACTGCGCAACCCAGTTGAAACAGGAGGTCCACCATGAACGACCACACCACCGGCCGCCACACGCGCCCGGGCCTGAACCGGCGCGGATTCCTCGCCGCGGCCGGACTGACCGCCGTCGGCGCCGCCGTCGCCACGACCGCCCGGGCACTGGCCGGCCCCGCCGAGGCCACGGGCACCTTCACGGTCCCGGCCGAAGACGCCGAGCACACCCGTACGTGGATGGCCTGGCCGGACCGCACCGCGATCTGGGGCAGCGACCTGCGCGGCGTCCAGGCCAACATCGCCCTGATCGCCCGCACGATCGCGAAATACGAACCGGTTGTGATGTGCGCCAACTCCGCCGGCGCCGCCAAGGCCCGCTCGATGTGCGGCTCCACGGTCACCGTGATCGACTCCATCGCGGTCGACGACTGCTGGATGCGCGACACAGGCCCCGTCTTCCGCACCGATGGCTCCGGCGGCCTGGACGCCGTGGGACTCAACTTCAACGGCTGGGGCAACAAGCAGACCCACGCCAGGGACGCCCTCGTCGCCGGACGGATCGCCGCCTACGCGGGCGCGCCGTTCACCTCCGCCGACCTGGTCGGCGAGGGCGGCGCCATCGAACAGGACGGCGCAGGGACCCTGATGGCCACCCGCAGCAGTCTGGTCAACAGCAACCGCAACCCCGGGGATTCACAGAGCACGCTGGAAACCGCGTTGTGCGACGCGTACGGCGCCACGAAGGTCATCTGGTTCGACGGCGTCAGGGGCAAGGACATCACCGACGACCACGTCGACGCCACGTCCCGCTTCCTCGCCCCCGGCAAGGCGCTCGTCCAGATGCCTCTGGCGTCCGACACCGACGCGTTCTCGAAGGACGCACGCCAGCAGTACCAGGTCCTGTCCACGTCGAAGACCGCCGCCGGCACCGCGATGACGGTGGCAAAGCTCCAGGGTCCCGACTACAACAAGATCCGCTCCACCAACCAGAACTTCCTCGCCTCCTACGCCAACTACTACGTCTGCAACGGCGCCGTCATCTCCGGCCAGTTCGGTGACACGGCAGCGGACCAGGCCGCGAAGGCGACCCTGGCCCGCCTCTACCCCGGCCGCACGATCGAGCAGCTCAACATCGACAGCCTCGGCACCGGAGGCGGCGGTATCCACTGCGTCACCCAGCAGCAGCCGGTCGCCTGACCGTCGGACCAGGCCATCTGAAATTCCAGTCAATGCCCACGGCCTGTGCATTGACTGGAATTTCGGTCAGTTCCCCAAGGTGAGCGCACCCGAGGTGCGACACGGCAAACCCTCGAACGTCGGCGCCATCTGGTTCGTCGGCAGCCTCAACCTCACCGGCCTGGCGACCGGCGACGTGACCTTCTCCATGGGGGCCTCGCTCGTCTGGACGGTGACCGCCACCGTCCTCGGCTCGCTCTTCGGCACAACTGGACCAGTCGTGGACGCAGTTCGGATACCGGGGCGCCGCGCTAATCGGGTGGGTGTTCGCTCTGGTCAACTACGGGGCCTACACGCCTCCGAGGCCCTGCTGTCCGGACAGGCAATGAACACGCTCACGGGCATCCCCAACGAGCTTTGCTACCTGCTGGCCGCCCCGGTGGCGACGGTGGTCGGCGAAGGCGGCGGCGTATGGTACGACGGCGACGGCACCCTGATGGCGACGTGAGCTGCTGGGTGAACGACAGGCGCAATCCCGGCATGACCCGCGATCAGATCGAGGCGGTGCTGCTCTCCCGGTTCGGCGCCTCGAAGATGATCTGGCTGCCCGGCGTCACCGGGGACGACGTCACCGACGGCCACATCGACGGAACCGCCGCTACATCAAGCCCGGCGTCGTGATGGTGCAACTGGCCGGCAACGTGCGGCCGGACGCCTCGACCCGCAACGCCCAGGCCATCCACGACGTACTGGTGAACGCGACCGATGCCAGCGGACGTCGACCGCACGTCCTCACCATCGAAGGACCGGACACGCTGCCCAGGATCCCCGCGGGCCGGCAGAAGCCACTTCCTCAGCTCCTGCATGAACTGGACGGTGACCAACCAGGCGGTGATCACCACCACGTTCGGTGACACCGCCAAGGGCGCGGCGGCCAAGACGGCGATCGCAGCCGCCTACGGCAGACCCGTCGTCCAGCTCAACCTCGACAAGCTCTACGGCACTGGCGGCGGTAGCGCCCACTGCGTCACGATGCAGGAGCCCAACCCCTGAGCAACGCAACCCGCCCGGATCTCGCCTTCGAGACCCGGGCGGTCCTGGCTGTCTCCATGGCATTCATGGTGATCCCGGGGTCGTTTCGGACGGTTGCGGAAGGCCGCGAGCGCGAACAGCGTGGCGGCCATCCAGCCGAGAGCCAACCAGGTCAGGCCCTTGCGGCGGCTGAGCAATAACTCACGCGCTGACGAGGACGGCGAGGACGGCGAGGACGGCGAGGGCGAGCGCCCACATGGCGGCCATCATGAACAGGGCGAAGGTCAGGACGCTGGTGGAACGGTCGAGGTCGACGTCGAACACCGCGGCACCGCCGTTCTCGTAGGCGTCGACGGTGGCCGCGAACAGCGCGTCGTTGTTGGTCAGGGTCATGCGGACGGGTACGGCCTCGCCGCCCTCCACGGGACCGAACTCCAGTGCCGCGTCGTAGGCGTTGAAGGGGTAGCCCGTGATGGACCCCGCTGTGAGGGCGACCGGCACGTCCACGGTCGCGATCCGGCTGTGGGCGTGGAACTTGAGATCGCCACGGACCGAGGCGGAGGTCTGCAGCGTGAGGGTCTCCGTAGGGGAGATACCGCCCGCCTCCGACAGGTTCCCGCGCGGGGTGACCAGGACGCGCAGGACCAGTTCCCGGCCCGCGGCGTCGACGCGCTGGACCGACGCCGCGATGTCCACGTGGGTCAGGCGCCGAAGCGCCCGCACGGTAGCGGGTGTCCAGGGCCTGCCGCTCACCGACCTGGAGTCAGATCCCGACGAGTCGGCGCCCGCGAGAGCGAGCAGCACCAGCCCGACGGTCAGAAGTCTGCCCGGGAAAGTGGTAATCCTCGCAGCGTGACCACAGCCGTTCCCTGGGGGTGCGCCGGGGTCAGTCGACCGGCTTGCCGGGTTCGTCGTGCGTGGAGCAGTGGATGCCGCCGCCACCGGAGGCGATGGTGTCGATCTGGACCTGAACGATGTCGCGCTTGGGGAAGTGCTCCTGCAGGATGCTCTTGGCGCGCTTGTCGGCCTTGCGGTCCCCGAACTTGGGCATGAACACGGAGTCGTTGGCGACGTAGAAGTTGGCGTACGTCGACACGAAGTCGTCGCCCTCGCCTGTGATCTCGTACAGGTCGGGCTGCGGGAGATCGATGATCTCGAACGGCCGGCCCTTGGCGTCGGTGGCCTTACTGAGCACGGCCCTCGCCTGGTCGGACGAGCGCGACCAGGAGTCCGGGGGAGTGTCGGGGTGAGCCGCGTCGAGGAGGACGACGCCGGGTGCCGTGAAGCGTACGAGGCTGTCCACGTGCGCGTCCGTGATGTCCTCGCCGCGCACGCCGGCCAGCCAGATCACCTTCTCGATGCCCAGGGTGTGCTTGATCTCGGCTTCGATCTGGTCCCGGCTCTTTCCGGGGTTGCGGTTGTCGTTGACGATCGAGCTCTCGGTGATGAGGAGGGTGCCCTCGCCGTCGGTTTCGAATGAGCCGCCCTCGGCGACGAAGGGGGCCTTCCGGCGCGGGGTGCCGTACTTCGCCAGGAGAGTGGTGCCGACGCGGGCGTCGTTGGTGTGCACCTGTTTGTTGCCCCAGCCGCTGAAGTTGAGGTCGACGCCGGTGACCTTGCCGTCGTCCTCCACGAAGACCGGCACGGTGTCGCGGGCCCACAGGTCGTCGACCTCCAGCGGGATGACCTCGACATCGCGCCCGCACGCCTTCTGGGCGGCCTTCTGCTGGTCGGGCCTGGCCATCATCACGACGTACTCGTACTGCCCGATGGCACGGGCGACGCGGGCGATGTCCTCGCGCACATAGGGGAGGTCCTCGCCCCACACCGACTGCAGCGCGGGCCACGACATGAAGGTACGTGCGTGGCTCTCCCACTCGGCACCCATACGAAGCCCCTTCGTCGCTGTGTCCCGGTCGCCGAGGTTGCTCGCGGCCCCCTCCGCTTCGTCGCCGGGGCCGCAGGCCGAGGCGCCGAAGATGACGGCACCGATTCCGGTGAGCGTGCGGAGGGCTGTACGGCGGGTGGGAGACAGAGGAGACACAGCGAGCTCCGATGATCGTGGTGGGGGTCAAGTTATCCGTCGGCAGAGCGGGCCGCATGGCGAGCATGACGGTGACGACGGATCCGATCGTTTCCTCGACTGTGGCACAAACTGAAAATTCAGTCAAAGAGAAAGAGGGGTGTAGCAGGGTGCACCCCGCGCGCATGACGGTGGGCGATGTATTCCAGGGGGTAGAGCTGCAGGTCGTGTCACGCTCGCGCCGATCCGCGCTGCGTTTGATCCTGGATCTCCCTGGCACATTGACTGAAACTTCAGTAGACGGCACGATCGTCCCCGAGGCGGCCTGCGGTCGCCGCGCCACATCGCATGGCGTCGGCAGGCGGCCTGTCCGGCTCCGCGCCCCCTCTCGCCGAAAGAAGTCCCCGCATGTCCACTCAGCCTCCCGGGGTACAGTCCGCCCGTGCCCCGCTCCTGGCCGGCGACCCCCGTGAGATCGGCGGCTACCGCCTTCACGCCAGGCTCGGCGCCGGCGGAATGGGGGTCGTGTACTTGGCTCATACGCCGGGCGGGCGGCCCATCGCCCTGAAGGTGGTGCGGGACGAATTCGCGGCAGATCCGGAGTTCCGAAGGCGCTTCGCCGACGAAGTCGCCAGTGCAGGGAGCATCCACGGCCTGTTCACCGCGCAAGTGGTGGACTCCGGGGCGGACGCGCCGACGCCGTGGCTGGCCACCACCTACGTGCCTGGCCTTTCCCTGCAACAGGTGGTGGAGCGCCACGGTCCGCTGCCGGTGCGCACAACGCTGCTGCTCGTGGCAGGCATCGCGGAGGCGTTGCAGGCCATCCATGGGGCGGGAGTCGTGCACCGGGACCTCAAGCCGGCCAATGTGCTGATCGCCGGGGACGGCCCGCGCGTCATCGACTTCGGCATCGCCCGCGCGGCCGACGCCACCGGCCTGACCGGCACGGGACTGCGTATAGGAACCGCCGCCTACATGGCACCGGAACAGGTGACGGGCCAGCCGGCGACCCCGGCGACGGACGTCTTCGCGCTCGGCGTACTGGCCGCGTACGTGGCCAGTGGGGTGCTCCCCTTCGGGGGCGGTCCCGAGTCCGCCGCGCTGTACCGGGTGGTCCACGAGGAGCCCGACCTGTCCCGGGTCCCCCCGGACCTGGTTCAGACGCTGCGGTGCTGCCTGGCGAAACATCCTGGGGGCCGACCCGCGCCGCATGAACTGATCCACGCCGTGCGTGCCCATCCCGCCCTTGGAGGGCATCTGGAATTCACCGACGGCTGGCTTCCTCGCGGTGTCAGCCGCGAGGTCGCGGCGTATCAGGCACCGCAACAGGTCCACGCCGAGCCGACGCGCGCCATGCCGACTCCGACGGTCCCGGCCGGTGTTCCACAAGCTGTCGACAGCGGCGACCAGGCCGACCCCACCCCGCGACGTGCCCGCCGACGTCCGCGACGACGGGTCCTGACAGCGCTCACGGCCGCGTTGCTCGTGGCCTCCGCAGGCACGGCCTACTACTTTCTGGACCACCGTAAGGCCGCGGCAGGAGACTCCTTGGACGCCTCCGGACGACCACAGATCCCCTCGTCCCGGCCGCCGTCGACCTCGCCGCGCCCGTCCCCCTCAGCGCCTCCGAATCGGCCCATGTACGTGCCGGACTACTCTGATGCCGAACTCACCGCCCCAGACTCCGACTACGAATTCGATCTAACGGCCGGCAAGGTCGCCCCGGCCGAAACCGCCGCTTGGTATCTGGCGGTGGCCGACGGCGAATTCGTCTTTCCGAAAGACAGCGATGCCTTTGTCGCTGCCGGATACGTGCTGAGCCCCGCCGACTGCATACGAGGCATCGAGACGGAACCGGTGACCACGCTCCCGCTCGATGACCTGGTTGACGAGCGTCCCTTCTGTGTGCGGAGCCCGGATGAGAAGAGCATCGTCATCGTGCGGCTGATCGAGGCCGATCCGGACGAAGGGCCCGTCACCGTGGTCGTCAGCCGCCACGACAAGAGGGGCTGACGCAGGTAGCGGGGCGCCGTCACTCTACGTCGGGCGCATGCGTGATGCGGTGATCGCATCCACCGATCTGCGCTGCGGTGGGAGCAGCCCCGGTACCGGGGCTGCTCCCACCGCAGTCGGTTCATGATGAGGCAGGCCAGAACTGCAGCAGGTAGCGCTCCACACCGTGGCCGGTGCGGGGGAAATGATCCGGTGGGTGGACGAGCTGAGCGCCGCATTCCTGGCTCCGGTTAGCCCGACGTTCGAGGTAGGGGCCATCCCATCCCCGCACGCGCGGGGAGTAGATGATGCCCGTCTTCGCGCAGGGACCATCCGCGCACCGGCGGGGCGCAGATGACAACCAGGGGCGGAAACTTGCGTCCCGGCCATAGGGCGAACACCACCACAGGACGCGGCTCTTGGGAGCCCCATCCATGCGGATGATCGACAGTTGTAGGGCGAGAACTTGCCGCCCCAGTTGTGGTGCGTGAGTCGGAGCGGCTGCACGTCGTCGTCCAGGTCGGCCACGGTCTTGGGCTCGGGCCCGGACCAGTTCGCGTCGTCCCCACCCTCGCGACAGGTCACCCATCACGCGGTGGACTCCCGCACTCCTCGGCCAGGGCAAAGAGTTTACTGACGCCGTCCGGACGCACCCCGAGCAGGTCGCCTCAATCGGAACTCTGCCAGAGGAGCGGCACGTTGACGGTGAACGGGCGGGGGCCACGACGACGGATCACGGAAGTACGACATCATGTATCCGCACCTGGTCGGTGGTCGCGGTTCGGCTCAGGGGGACGCCGCCAGCCGCAGCGTGCTCGCTGTCGAGCGCGGCGAACGGCGCGACGCGACTGCGCCGCGAGGCTGACATCGGCGATCATTCCGGCCGCCGCATGAGGAGAGGGAGAGCCATCCAAATGCGTGACGTGGAGGCCGTACAGAAGTCCCCGGAGCAGGAGCGGAGGATCGCGGGCCGCTATCTGCTGCTGTCGCGCCTCGGCGAGGGCGGTATGGGGACGGTGTGGCGTGCGCGCGACGAGAGGCTGCACCGGGACGTCGCCGTCAAAGAGGTGCGTGCCCCTGCCGGGCTGTCCGCCGCGCGCATCGAGAGGATGTACACCCGGCTGGAACGCGAGGCCTGGGCCGCCGCCGGCATCCCCAGCCGCAACGTGGTGACCGTGTTCGACGTCGCCACCGACGACGGCCGCCCCTGGATCGTCATGGAACTCGTGAGGGGACGCTCGCTGGGAGATCTGCTGCGCGCCGGTGGCCCTCTGACCCCCAAGCGGGCGGCCCACATCGCGGCGGAGGTCCTGTCAGCACTGCGCGCCGCGCACGGCGAAGGTGTGCTGCACCGCGACGTGAAGCCCGCCAACGTGTTGCTCGGCGACGACGGCAGCGTCGTGCTCACCGACTTCGGCATCGCCATGGTCGAGGGCGAGTCCTCGCTGACTCTGACCGGTGAGGTCGTGGGCTCCCCCGAATACCTTCCGCCCGAGCGCGCCCTGGGTCGCGCTCCGGGCCCCGGGTCGGACCTGTGGTCGCTCGGCGTTCTGCTCTACGCGGCCGTGGAGGGGCTCTCCCCCTTCCGTCAGGACACGCCGCTCAGCACTCTGCGCGCGATCGTCGACGACGAACTCCCGACACCGCACCGGGCCGGGCCGCTCACCCCGGTCATCGAGGGGCTTCTGCGCAAGGAGCCCACCGAGCGCATGACCGCCGAGCAGGCCGAGCGAGACCTGCGGTCGATCGCTGCAGGCGAAACGCCCCAGGCGACTCCGGCGCCGTCACCGGGTACGGCGGTCGTAGCGGAAGCACCCACGCGGGCCGACCTGGACGCTCCGACGGCGAACGACCTGGATGGCCCAACAACAGCTGACAGCACCACCGTTGGTGACGGCTCGACGGTGGGTGACGCGGGCGCGGCACATGCCACGACCGGCGCAGTGCCTGCTCAGCCCACTGAGTCGTACCAGCCGGCTCCGCCCTTGCCGACAGTCTCTGCGGCGGCGGCACCCCGACCTGCGGGAGTCCCAGCACCCGCCGTCACCGCACCGTCGGGTACGTTCGGCCCGCCCGTCCCATTCGAGCCGCCGCGCTCCGATGTCCCGCCCCGCCGGCGACGCACCGCGACCGTGACCGCCGGCGCCGTCGCGTGTGCCGTGCTCATCGCCGGACTGAGCTACGCACTGGTCCATCACGGCCACGACAACGGAGGCGACGACAAGGCCACGGGCGCGAGCGCGACGGCCGGCACCGGTTCCTCGCCGAGTCAGGCCGAGCAGGACACCGCGACCTCGCAGCAGGTCCGCGCAACGGTGACGGGCGTGAACACGACGTACAGGGGGGCGTGCTCACCGCCGGCCGACCAGGCGCCCACCTTCACGGCGACATTCGCCGTGGACAAGGTACCGGCCAAAATCACCTACCGGTGGGTGTCCAAGGACGATTCGGTCATCGACCGCGAGTGGCGCACCCTCACCTTCCCGAGCGGCGGCGACCGCACAGGGCAGGACGTTGTACGGCTGACCGCGTACTCCAGGGCCGGTACCTTCACCAGCGAGATCGGCGTGGAGGTCAAGGGCCCACCGGGGGCCACCTCGAACACGGTCCCCTTCTCGGTGACGTGCGAGTAGACAGCGAACCGCACGCCGGGACACGCGACTTCCGCCGTCCCGGTGGGCCCGCGCCAAATCGACACCAAGGACAGAGCGGCCGGATTCGACCGCTCCAGCTAGGCGTTCAGGCACCGGTTGAACCGCGGGAGGGCACAACCGCGTGTATGTCCCGGGATGGTTCACCCTTTCACCTGACCCGCCGCGACATGCGGCCCGTCCTCGCAACAGCCGTTGTTCCCGAATGCCGTTCATCAAGGAGTTCGCAGGTGTCGTCGATCATCGTGGGACGTACGGGTCCCTTCACCGGGCAGAGTGTGGTTCTGGACGGCGCACCCCTGACCCTCGGCCGCAAGGGCGACAACGGCATCGTGCTCGTGAGCGCCAACGCCTCGCGCCTGCACGCCGAGATCCTCAAGGAGGATGCCGGGTTCGTCCTGTACGACCGGGACAGCCGCAACGGCACGTACGTCAACGACGAACGCGTCACACGGCACGTGCTACGCCCCAACGACTGCATACGAATAGGCGACGAGACCTTTCTCTACGAGGCGCAAGAAGCGATGGAGACGGTCATCGACCTCTCCCTGCTCAACTCCCCGCACATTGAGCCGAGCGCTGCCTCCGGCACCCTGCGCGTCACGGTCACTGGTGGGGGACCGGTCGGCCTGGCCTTCGCCTTGGCGCTGGAAGAGCAACTCTCAGGACGTGTGCAGATCACCGTGTACGAGGCGCGGTGGCGCAGGGAGGGCTCCACCGTCGTCTGGAAGGACGAGCGGCACGGCAACGTCCGGCGCCAGCAGGTGGTGACGGTGCAGAGCCGCCAGTACCTGGCCCTGTCCGAGGAGGTCCGCTCGGCGCTGTTCGACGATACAGGCGGCTACTCGGAGATGTGGCCCGTCGGACCGGACTCGGTGGACGGCCGTCCACCGCGCAACATCCGCATCGCCTACATCGAGGACCAGTTGCTGGAACTGGCCAATAAGCGCGAGGCCATCAAGCTGGTCCCCAAACGCTTCGATGCGGAGGAGCAGCAGCATCGGCTCGCCCAGCACCACGTCCTCGTCATCGCCGAAGGCGGCCGTTCCCGCACTCGCGAACACTTCGCCGACCGCTTCGGGGCGGCCGACGCCTCGATCTACTCCCTCGACGGTGAGCACCTGCGGGACGTCGTTCTGGGGCTGCGCGTCAAGTCTACGCTGCCGGACCCCATGAGCGTCCTGCTCACCGTGTCTCAGAACCGTTTCCTGCTCAACTCGCTGCGCGGCGAGGGATTCCTGAACATGCGGCTCACTCGCGAGGAGGCCGAGGACGTGATCGGTATCGATCCGGTCCGCAAGGTCTTCGAGGAGTGCATCGCCGCCCGCCCCTGCGTCATGGCCAGGGGCGAGCACAACGAGTTCGTCTGCCCCACGCACGGCACCCTGTTCCTGCCCGCCCTGCTCCAAGGTTCGCCGCTGTGGAAGCGGATCCTTGAGGGTCTGAAGATGTTCGGCGTACCCGAGGACGACCTGTCGGCGGTCACCTCGTTCCGGCTCGACATGGTGCAGCGCCCGCGCTTCACCGCTCAACTCAGCCGGCCCACCGCGAAGACCCCCGGAACCTTCGGCTTCCTGTTGGGCGACGCGGCGAATGCCATCCACTTCTGGCCCGGCCGCGGCCTCAACAGCGGTCTGGCGTCAGCCACTTCACTCGCTCGCTCCCTCAGCCGGGTCTGGCAGGACCGACCGCTGCGCGACGCCGACTTCATCCGGCACGAGGCGGCCATGTCGATGCTTCAGTACCGACACAAGTCTCGTGCGTGGAACGCGATGGTGGCCACCGACGACGAGGGGGCCACCCGCGCCATCAAGGACATCGTCGCCGCCAGCATGGAGCCGGACGACGGCTCCGAGGCGCAACGCTCCGACCTCGACCCGCTGTTCGACCGTATGGTCGCCATCCGCGAACGGCTGGCCTCCCGCCTGCCGGGCATGCCGACCGACGACGTGCTGCGCGCTCACCTCGCCACGCTCGCCCCGGAGACGCTGCGCACGCTCCAGGAGAGCGGGGCATGGGACACCCTGATCGTCAGCGGTGAGGAGGCCGACATCGACATCTTCTACCAGTCGGAGGTCCCCGTCTTCGTTCCCCGCCCCGCCGACCCCCGCACGGACCCTCGCACCGATCCGCTGGCGCACGTGCCTCAGGAGGCCAGGTTTCTCAAGCCGCACAACGCGGGTCCGGCGGTCGCATCCTCGTGAACCGGCAACTGTCATGGGCGCCAGCCATCCCCTGGGCGGGCCGCCGCTCGAGCGGCGAACCCCCGTACCTCCAGTTCTCCGGCCGCCCCTCAGACGATGATCGGGTCAGCCTCGCCGGGCGCGAGATGCCCAGAGTAGGGGAGCCCATCAATGCCGGCCGTCACATGGTCGCAACTCTTGGTCCACTCCGAGCGGCTGACCGCGCTCTATGCCGAACTGCCGCCCTTGGAGCACTTGGTCCTCAGGTCGGTCCACCTGAGCCCCTACGGCCCCGGCGTGAAGTTGCGGGTGGAGCTGGCGCGCTTTCCGGACCGCGCCCCACTGACGTGGACCGAGGCGGCCTGCGACCGGTTCGAGGCCCAGATTGAATTCTTGGCCGTGGGCGAGGACCTGAGGATGCGGGGCGTTCCCGACCGCACCGTGGTCGACGTCGGACTCAGCCCTCTCGTCCAGGTCCACGAACGCCGGATCAGGGTCACGGTGCACGGAGCGGGATTCTCGTTGGACTTCACCGCCTTGGCCGCGCTCAAGGCTGGCCATCTCAATGCCTATCGCTCCATCGACGCGGACCCCGATACCGCTCAGCGCTGGTTCGAGAGCCGCGTTGACCAGCGTCTACACCAGGTACTGCCTCCCACGACCGCGAAGACGTTCTATGAGTGACCACGACTGGTCTGCCGAGGTGACCAATCCCGAGACGGTCCGCGACGTTCTCGGCTCACCCCCGCCACCGCTGAGTACCTACGATCTGAGCTCCGTTCTCATCGACGAACGCGCAGTTTCGGTAACCTTGAGGTTCTCCGCCTTCGCCGTCCCGGACGCCGCCGCGGATTTGTGGCAGGCGCGCGGGCACAACGCGGTCGAGTTCGTCCTGGTCTGCATCGGCGTGAAGAACCTCGAGGTGGACGGCTGGTCCGGCTGGCTCACGACCACCGCCACCCTCGCAGGGAACACGGTCGTGCTCGCCGGCCAGGGGAAGCGCGTGTCCTTCGAGGCCACGGAGATCCGCGCTGACTCCCTGGTCGGACGCCTGAGGAGCCGGTCGCAGTGACATCACTCGCCGGTCAAGAGCGGATTGGTACGCCGGGAGCTTCACGCACGAGGTGAAGGCCACGAATGTTCGGCAAGAGCCCCGGCATGGAACAACACTGGAGGTCATCGACACCAAGACCAAAATGGCGCCACCGCGCGACCCGCCTCGTACTGCTTGGCGGCCCCCTGCCCGACCGGCGCGCCCACCAAGCTCCCCACAGCCGCATCGCCCCCCTGTGACGAGGGATCCGACCGCTTTACATGGCAAGCCGCGCCGCGCGAGGGCCCAAGCTCTCCGTTGCCCACCAGTCCCGCCCAGGCGGCGTGCAGGTTTCGCCACGCGGGTTCGCCTCGGCGTTCTGTCCGGTGCGGTCCTCTTTTGATGCGGGAGCCGCTGTGGATCAGACGGCGACGATGCCTTCCATGCCGGACTCGCCGAAGGCGGACAGGCCCTCGGTGGCTGTCGTGACCTTGGTGAGTGAGCCGTCGGCCTTGACGCGGAAGCCGTCGACGGTTCCGGAGGCGGCGTTCTGGACGTAGACGAACCGCTCGTCCTTGGTCACGGCGAGGTCGATCACTCCCTGCGACTTGGCCGAGGGCGGTGTAGCGATGCCCACGTCGTTGGTCAGGGAGAGTCGGCCGTGCCGGTCCATGCGGTACCCGGTGACGGTGGAGTTGCCGGTGTTGCCGCCGTAGAAGTGGTCACCCGCGCGTTCGAGCCAGCACAGGACCTCCTGGCCGTTGGGCAAGGGCTTCTGGAGGACCTTCAGGGTGCCGTCACCTCGCACCTTGTAGGTGGTGACCGTGGATTTCGCGGCCTCGGCGACCAGCATTCGCTTCCCGGTCGCGTCGAAGGTGATCGCGAACGGGACGCCGCCGGCCGACTTGTTGACGACGGGTGCGTCGACGGCCGGCAGGCCGTTTCCCTTCATGGGGAAGACCTCGACGGTGTTGGCGGACTTGGTGGTGACGACCAGGTTGCGTCCGTCCGGAGTGAACGAGACCTGGCCCGGAGAACTGGAGAACAGGGGGATGTCCTTGTTGTGCAGGCCCAGGGAGCGGTAGGACCCTGGCAGCGGCCGCAGCCCCTCGCCGGTGATCTCGAACCCCCGGATGCTCCCCTGTCCGCCCGCGTTCATGACGTACGCGACCCTGCCGTGCACGGCTATGGAGGCAGGGAACTTGCCGCCGGAGCTCACGACGCGACGGTCCTTGAGCTGCCTTCCCTCGACTCGGAAGGATGTCACCGTGCCGCTCCCCGCGTTGACGGCCAGCAGCATCCCCGAGGCGTCGTCGTAGACGAGTGATCCCTGGGAGGCGAGCGAGTCGGTCGGGGCGTCGACCTGGTCACCGCCCTTGCCTCCGGTCGCGTAGGTCCCCGAGGCGCTCAACGTGCCGTCGTCGCCACGAGCGAACACATGGACGGTGTTGCCGCCCAGCTCGTTGCCCTGGACGAAGACGGCGTGGTCGGCCCTGGCGGCCCCGCTCCCGGAGTTCTGACTGGCCGAGGCCGCGGTCACGGCCACCGTGGCAGCCGCCGCGGCGGCCAGAGCCCCGCCGCCGATCACGATGCGGCGTGTCCTGGACTTCGCCCGGTGACCGCCCTGGCCGGCGGCGGGTCGGCTCGTACGGCCATGGTTCTCGGGGGTGCTGTGCATGGGCGCTTCCCGTCCTGTGGTGTGTCGCTGCGGTGCGGTCCACGGGCTGTGGACCGCACCAGAGTGGACGGCGGGAGCCGTGTGACGACAGGGAACTGTGGTCTCGTCAGACTCTCGTAAGACCGTTCCCTGGGCGGAGCGACGTGACAGCGAGCGCCACGGCAGATGTCTTACGGAACCCTTACGCGCCGTGCTCGACTCCATCAACACGCCTACCATCACAGGCGTGTTGACCCTACGAAACACCGCTCTCGTCACCGCCGCCCCACTGGTACTGGCCGTGGCGGGGATCTCTCATCCGCACGGGCTGTCCCGCGCGACGGCCTCGGACTGGACCCAGCTGCACATTGCGCTCCTGCCGGTCTTCCCGCTGCTCACGGTCGGACTCCTGGTGCCGCTGTGGCATCGGCCCCGACGCAGCCTGGTGGGCTTCGCCACGGTGGTGGCCTGGGCGGGTGCCTTCGCCTACGCGGCCTTCTACACCGGTCTCGACGCGGTCGCCGGCATAGCGGCGGGGACCGCCGTCGAGCACGTCGGCCCGACAGCGATCCTCGGACCGGTCAAGCGCCCGCTGTACGACACCGGAGAGGTCCTCGGGCAGGTCGGCGCCTACGCCCTCATCGGCGCCATCGCCGCCACGGCGCTCGCGCTGTTCCCCAAGCACGGCGTCCGGATCCTGCCCGGCACGGTCGTGCTCCTCGCCGCCGGCTGGTCATTCGTGGACAGCCACATCTTCTGGCCGCGCGGTGTCTGGACGATGCTCGGCTTCGCCCTGGGCTTCGCGCTGCTCACCTGGGGAACGGCGGACAGCGGACCCACCGGCACGGGCGGTACGCCTTCACGCCGCCAACGAAGCTGAGCGCGGCGCTTGTGCGCTGGTCGTCATTGACGCGGCTTCGGCGGCGTCAGATGTCCCCCGCCATGCTCCGCGACGGAACCTTCTACGAACCTCAACCCGCCGCAGCCAGATGAGGAGGTCAGACCGATCCGTCAGTCCTCCGGCCGCAGCCGCCGACGAGCCGCCTCAAGCTGCTGGTCATGGTCAGACGCGAACAGTTCAGGCAGCGCTTTGTCCAGCGTCCCGGCAATCCGATGGATCGGTGCCCAGACGGCCTGATCGTCGACAACGTGACTGAGGTCCGTCATCTGGAGCCTCTCCAGCCAATGCGAAAGCACCAGCGCCTCATCAGCCGTGAGCTCGATCGTGACCGGACTATTGCCCATACACACCCCTACGGCTCGGCCCCCAACCTCGACCACCTGAACCTACTGGTCTCCGACCTTGACCAAACACATAGCGGCACCCCCCGCTCACCTCCGTGAAGCTCGGCGAGATAGGGAACGCCCCTCGGTCTCGGTGGACTCGGGTAAGGCGCAGAAGGAACGGATGCCCGCGACAGGGTGGTCGGTCTCGTCGAGATGATCGACGCTGCCGGCTGCCTCCGAGGCACCCCTCACGATCGAGATCACGAACGACGGCTGGAGTACTCGGACCGGCTAGCGTCAGCCGGTGGGACGACGCCGGGCCCGCACCATGCGAACGCCCTTCGCCGCATATCCGGCCGTCGCGAGTACGGAGCCGACCACACTGAGCCAGAACCAGGACGCCGCCACTACCTGGCCCAGCACGAAGCCACCGAAGAACAGCAGTGCGCCCACGGCATCCAGCAGGTCCAAACGCGCCTCAGAGCGCTCGGCGGCGTCCGAGGCACGCAGCCGGCCAGTGATGGGAACAAGGCCGATGGCCTGCAGTGCCGCAAGGCCGAGCATGATCCAGACCCACCAGTGGGGTATGTAGTCGGGTATCTCCACGGCGCGCACTGTAGTACCGGCCCGGGGTCATCAGAACGAAGATCGGAAGGACGGAGCGAGGACGGAATACGGCATCTGATGCCTCGTGAGCTATGGAGCCGCCTCGTAGCTGACGGTCTTCTGCCTGCACCCCGCGGCGATGTCGGCGGGCGCCGTCCGCTCGCGGTGGTCCAGGGACAGTTTCCACCGTAGTTTCGTCGCGACCCAGTCCGCGGCGTACGTACTGCGGGCATACAGCAGCGAAGTGAGCCAGTCGGCCGGGTCCTGGTCGGCCTTGGACCGGTTGGTGCGGGCGGTGACGGCGACGAGGCTGCTAGGTCGTTTCCTTTGGATCACCTTGCGGACCAGATGAAGATGGCGGCGAGGTGGAGTCCGGCGAGGTAGATGGTGGCGGTCTTGTCGTAACGGGTGGCCAGGCCGGGCCACTGCTTGAGCTTGTTGATGCAGCGCTCGACGGTGTTCCGCTGTTTGTAGGCCTCGCGGTCGAAGGCGGGTGGGCGGCCGCCGAGTCGGCCGAGCCGCTTGCGGTTGGCGGCCTGGTCGGCGGGCTGCGGGATCACTGCGCGGATGCCGCGTCGATGCAGGTGGCGGCGGATGGCACGGGATGAGTACGCCTTGTCCGCCAGGACCGCGGCCGGTGTCGACCGTGGTCTGCCCACCGGCCGGGGCACCCGGATTCGAGCCATGACCTGCTCGAACGCTGGCGCGTCGCCGGCCTGGCCCGGCGTGAGGGCGAACGCGAGGGGCCGGCAGCGGCCATCGGCCGCGAGGTGGACCTTGGTGGTCAGTCCGCCGCGTGAGCGTCCGA
>NZ_JBEXGN010000012.1:156261-221930 GCF_040607345.1 Streptomyces sp. NPDC005302 | reverse complement strand
GGGGGCTGGCCGGGGGGGGGGTGGGGGTTTTTAGTCCGTCTCGGTGGGGGGGGGGGGGGGGGGGGGCGGCGCGGGGGCCGGGCGCGGGGGGGGGGGGGGGGGGGGGGCGGCCCCCCCCCCCCCCCCTCCTCCCTTTTCTTCCTACGATGCGCTCATGACGCAAGAATCGGCCCAGGCCCGTTGGGAGCTGCACACTCAGCGGCCCCTGCTCGTCCTCGCGGTGGCCTTCGCCCTCGCGTACGCCGTGCCGATCGTGGACAGCGACGCGGAGCCGGCGGTGGCGCTCACCTGCACGGTGGTGGAGTGGGTGGTGTGGGGGGCGTTCGCGGCCGACTACCTGATACGGCTCGCGCTCTCCGGGCAGCGGCGGGACTTCGTGCGGACCCACTGGCTGGATCTGTGCGCGGTGATCCTGCCGATCCTCCAGCCGCTGCGGCTTCTCCGGCTCGTCTCCACGCTGATGCTCGTAGGGCGGCGGGCGCGGATGGCCTCGCAGATCCGGCTGACGACGTACGTCGGGGGCGCGGTCGTCGGACTGCTGATGTTCGGCTCGCTCGCCGTGCTGTCCGTGGAGCGGGACTCCCCGAACGGGAACATCCGGACGCTGGGTGACGCGGTGTGGTGGTCGTTCACGACGATGACGACCGTGGGGTACGGCGACCACGCCCCGACCACCGGGATGGGCCGGGTCCTCGCGGTCGGTCTGATGCTGTCGGGGATCGCCCTGCTCGGTGTGGTCACCGCGAACATCGCCGCCTGGTTCATCTCCCGGTTCGAGAAGGACGACGTGGAGGAGCGCCGCCAGACGGCGGCGATCGAGGCCCTCACCCAGGAGGTACGGGCCCTGCGCGCCGAGGTCACCGCCCTCACGGGCGCTCCGGGCCTCCTCCCGCACCCGCTGCCGTCGGGGACGGAGGAGCACTCCCCCACATAGACCTGTGGGCCCGCGCGCCGCACGGAGCGGCACACGGGCCCACAACAGGTGACAGCCGGTCGAGCGGCCTCAGAGCAGGCCGTTGCCCACGCCGCCCGCCAGCCAGATGATCGCCAGGAGTGTGTCGATCGCTCCCAGGACGAGGGCGATCAGGGCCGGTACCGGCCCCGAGCCCGTCCAGCGGCGCCCCATCGAGAACCAGCCGCAGATCATCGCGACCGGCCCGAGGACGATTCCCAGCGTGAAGAAGCCGGCAACCGCGCACACGACTCCGATGATGCCCAGGGTCGCGCTGTCCGGCCCGGTCCGTGGTCCCATCCGGCCACGTGAACGGGGGTACCTGCGCGTACCGTTTCCGAAGCCCGCCATCATCAACTCCTGAACTCCCGTGACCTGTCGGTCGGTTCGGGTCGATGCTTCGGGTACCCCCGTTCCACGCGTACAGACCTGCACGCGCGCCACCCCCCTCCGGCAGCGCGCCGCAGACCCGGTCGTCCTCCAGGCCGTACGGAGGACTTGACCCACTGTGACCTGCGGCGTGTGCCGAACGGGAGGGAACTTGAGCGTGATCACCCGGATAGGCGAAATTCCGCCAGGGAACACCCCGGTGACCCCGCCCGTCAGATGTGTCCGGCGCCCGCCCCCGCCGCGTCGGCGTTCTCGCCGCGCTTGGTGAGCATCGCGACGAAGACGGCCACGACGGCGACGCCCGCGGCGACGAGGCAGGCGAGGCTCATGCCGGAGATGAAGGTGTCGTGGGCGACGTCCGTGATCTTCGCGGCGATCTCGGCCGGGGTGCCCTTGGCGACCGGCGCGGCGCCGACCTGGACCGCCTCGGAGGCCTGGTCGAGCTGGGCCGGGGTGAGCGGCGGCAGCTTCGCCGCGGCCCAGTTGCCCGCGAGGTCGCCGTCCACCTTGGAGGCCATCACGGCGCCCAGTACGGCGGTGCCGAGGCTGCCGCCGATCTGCATGGCGGCCTGCTGGAGACCGCCGGCGACACCGGACAGCTCCATCGGCGCGTTGCCGACGATGACCTCGGTGGCGCCGACCATGACCGGCGCGAGGCCGAGGCCGAGACCCGCGAACCAGATGGACATGACCAGGCTGCTGGTCCCGGTGTCCAGCGTGGACATCCCGAACATGGAGACCGCGGTGAGCGCCATGCCGCCGGCCAGCGGGATGCGCGGGCCGACCTTGGTGATGAGGACGCCGGCCAGCGGCGAGCCCACGATCATCATTCCGGTCAGCGGCAGCAGGTGCAGGCCCGCGTCGACCGGGCTCATGCCGTGCACGTTCTGGAGATAGAAGGTGACGAAGAACAGTCCGCCGAGGAAGGCGATGGCCATCAGGACCATCAGCACCACACCGGCCGACAGCGGTACGGAACGGAACAGGGCGAGCGGGATCAGCGGCTCCTCGACCCGCTTCTCCCAGAGGGCGAAGAGCACGAAGCCGGCGATCGAGACGACCAGGAACGTCCAGGTCAGGCCGTCGCCCCAGCCCCACGCCGGGGCCTTGATGAGCGCCCAGACCAGGCAGAACATGGCACCGGACAGCAGCGCGATGCCGAGGAGGTCGAAGGAACGCGGGGCGTTCGCGGCGCGGTGGTCGGTGAGGATCAGCGTGCCGAGGACCAGCGCGAGGACACCGACGGGCACGTTGATGAAGAACACCGACTGCCAGCTGACGTGCTGGACGAGCAGACCCCCGAGGATCGGGCCGCCGGCGGTGGAGGCGCCGATGACCATGCCCCAGATGCCGATCGCCATGTTCAGCTTCTCGGCCGGGAAGGTGGCACGCAGCAGGCCGAGCGCGGCCGGCATCAGCAGCGCGCCGAACAGGCCCTGGAAGACGCGGAAGGTGACGACCAGGGCGATGCTGCTGGAGAAGCCGATCGCGCCGGAGGCCGCGGCGAAGCCGAGGACGCCTATGAGGAAGGTCTGCCGGTGTCCGAAGCGGTCGCCGAGCTTGCCCGCGGTGATCAGGGTGACCGCGAGGGCGAGGAAGTAGCCGTTGGTGATCCACTGAACGTCGGCGAAGGTCGCGCCGAGATCCTTCTGGATGGCGGGGTTGGCGATCGCGACGATGGTGCCGTCCAGGGCCACCATCATGACCCCGACGGCCACGGTGATGAGGGTGAACCACGGATGGCCGCGCAGGCCCGTGGACGGGGCCCCGCCCGACGGGGAGACCGGAGCCTTGTCGCCGGGCTCCGGCTTGTCGATGGTGGTCTGACTAGTCATGCCCGCGAGGCTAGTGACAGTCACTGACAGTTGACAAACCAATTCACAAGTCGGTAACTGTCACGTTACTCACAGATAGGCTGAACTGCGCCGACAGTTCGGGGAGGGACGCGAGAGAGAGGTTCCGGGACCATGACGGACACGGCCGGCAGGGCCAGGCCGGCACCAGCGCCTGCCGCGATCACGGCGGCACCCCGACCCGGTCTGCGCGAGCGCAAGAAGCAGCGCACCCGGGACGCTCTGCTGCGGGCCGCCCTCGAACTCTTCATCGCGCAGGGATACGAGCACACCACCGTCGACGAGATCGCCGAGGCCGTCGACGTCTCGCAGCGCACCTTCTTCCGCTACTTCGCGGGCAAGGAGGACGCCGCCCTCTTCCTGCAGCGGCTCAGCGAGTCCCATTTCATCGACGCCGTGCGTGAACGTCCGCTCCACGAGGCCCCGTTGGAGGCGTTGCGGCGGGCCGTCCTGGAGAGCTGGGACACCATCGGCGAGGCGATCGAGGCCGTCGTCCCGATCGAACTCCACATGCGGACCTACCAGTTGATCGAGTCGACACCCGCGCTGCTCGCGGCCCACCTGCGCCGCTCGGAGGAGATCGAGGAGGAGATCGCGCGGCTGATCGCCGAGCGCGAGGGTCTCGACGTGGACGCGGACCCCCGGCCACGCATCGCGGTCGCCGTGTTCGGCGGGGTGATGCGGGTGACGGGCCGCCGGTGGGGCGCGGGCGAGGACACCAGCGTGGCGGCGATCCGCGAGCTGACCGTCTCCTATCTCGACCATGTGGGGCCGTCGTTGGCGGAGAAGTGGGACACCCGGCCCGACCGGCCGTCCGCCGGACCGCCGGACCCCTCCGCGGGGCCATGACACCACCGGCCCCCGAGATCCCGCACAGAGCGTCACAACTCGCACACACGTCGCAGGAATTCACCAACAGAGTGTGACTATTTAACTCAAACTGAACCCGGTTTGCCCCAATTACCCCACCAGAAACGTGATCCCAGTCACTCGTTTAACGGGAGGCACCCCACTTCTCCTAGGGTGTCCTCTCAGTGACTTCCTTCGATTCAACCCCCCAACTCAACGCCTGGCGTGCGCTGCTCGCGCTGGCCGTGGTGTTCGTGATGCTGGCCACCAGTGGCTGGACCGCGCTCCACAGCCACCGGGCACCCTCGCCGCTCCAGGCGTCCCGCGCCGCGTGGGAGCACGGCAGCATCGCCGGGCACCGGCTTCCGGACCCGGACGCCACGCCCGCGCGGCTGACCGGCTTCTTCGACACGCTCGACGCCCAGCAGCGTTCCCGGCTCGCCCACCGCTATCCGCTCGCGGTCGGCAACATGAACGGCGCGCCGGTGACCCTGCGGTACGAGGCCAACCGCCTCGCGCTGCAGCACGAACGCAAGGTCGAGCACCGGCGCATGCACGACAAGCGGTTCTCCGCCGTCGGCCAGTACGACGCCGGCCGCCGGATGCACCGCTACGAAGCACTGCTGGACGGCGACCGCAAGATCCTCGCCTTCGACCCCAACGGATCGGGCCGGGTCGCCGAGGTGTTCGGCAACCTCGACACCGCCCGGCGCGTCTCCGTCGTGGTGCCCGGCGTCGACACCGACCTGCTCACCTTCCAGCGCACGGTCAAGCAGTACTCCGCGCCCGTCGGCATGGCGAGTTCGCTGTACGCGGCGGAGCGGGCGGCCGACCCGGGGGTGCGGACGGCCGTCATCGCGTGGGCCGACTACACGGCACCCAGCGGGCTCGGCATCGACTCGGCCACCGCCATGCGCGCCCAGGAAGGCGCGGTGCGGCTGAACGCGCTGCTCCGGGCGCTGCCCGGGACCAAGCCGGTCGCGCTCTACTGCCACAGTTACGGCTCGGTGCTGTGCGGGGTGGCCGCCGACTCGCTGCCCTCGCGGGTCTCGGACATAGCGGTGGCGGGCAGCCCCGGCATGCGGGCGGCGAACGCGGCCAACCTGCACACCACCGCCCGGGTCTGGGCGATGCGCGACGCGGACGACTGGATCCGGGACGTACCCCACCTGGAGGTCGGCGGCCTCGGGCACGGCGCGGACCCGGTGTCGAAGGGCTTCGGGGCACGCGTCCTGTCCGCGGACGGGGCGAAGGGACACGCCGGCTACTTCCAGCCGGGGACGGAAAGTCTCCGCAACTTCGCGGAGATCGGCATTGGCGCGTACCGCGCGGTCCGATGCGCGCACGACGACGACGGCTGCCGGGCGGGTTTGTCCGCCACGACATCGGCCTGACGCGCGTAGAGACCGAAAGAATCGCGGTCCGCCCGGAGAGGCGACGGAGGCTTGCGTGCCGCATACGATGGCCCGCATGGGTGACGTACTGGCCGGATTTCATGCCGCCTGGGAGTTCGAGTCCGACTCCGTGCTCATCCGCTTCGAACG
Source organism: Streptomyces sp. NPDC005302 (assembly GCF_040607345.1). Lineage (NCBI taxonomy): Bacteria > Bacillati > Actinomycetota > Actinomycetes > Kitasatosporales > Streptomycetaceae > Streptomyces > Streptomyces sp. NPDC005302. The sequence continues at coordinate 216,342 of NZ_JBEXGN010000012.1, read as the reverse complement.
GGGGATCCGCACGCCGAAGCTGTTCCAGGCGCTCGGCGAACGCCGTATCCCTCTCGATGCGGTCGCGGCGGTGACACTCACGCCCGGGAAGCGGGGCACGGTCGTGCTGCGCGCGGTGCCGAGGCCCGGCGCCGACCCCCTCATGGAGGCGGCAGCGGGACAGCTCAAGGAGGGGTGCGACCCCTACCGCCTGGTGCTTCCCGCCGACCGCGAGACGCTCGCCGAGTACTACGCGGACGAGCTGCGCGCCCGTCTCACCGCGGACGACGAACCGGCCGAGCGTTACCTGGTGGAGCCGCCCGAGGCACCCCTCACCTTCAAGGCGTACGACGGGAAGGCCTCCTTCGACGGCAAGGCGGTGTCCTTCCGGTGGTTCTGGACGGGCGCCTCGTCGGCGAAGTGGAAGGCCGGCGACCAGACGTTCCCGGTCTCCGCGCTGAGCGGCGTCGAGTGGCGCTCCCCCGAGGTGTTCGAGGGCCATCTGCGCCTGCTGCGGCGTGAGCCCGTCTCCACGCAGCCCGCGCAGGCGGACCAGGACCCGGCGGCCGTCGTCTTCGGTCTCGGGTACGGACCGGTCCACGAGTCCCTGCCGTTCGCGGCGGCCGTCCTCGCCGCCGTGCGCTCCGCGAGCCCCGCGCCGGTGGCCGCGTCCGCCGTACCGCGCCGGGATCCGGCCGACATCGCCGACCGGATCCGGCACCTCGGCGAGCTCCACGAGGCGGGGCTCGTCACGGACGAGGAGTTCTCCACCAAGAAGGCGGAGCTGCTGGCGCAGCTGTAGGGCGGGCGCCGGCGGCTACCGGCCGCTCACTCGCGGCCGGCCGACGAGAACGTCATGTCCGCGTAGCGGTCGCCCGCCACCTTCCCCGCGATCGGCTCCAGGAGAGCCAGTTCGCCGTCGGTCAGGACGATGCGGGTGGCCGCCGTGTTCTCCTCCACCCGCCTGCTCTTGGTGGTCCCCGGGATCGGCACGACGGTCAGTCCGTGGACGCTCGCCCGCTGCTGGACCCAGGCCAGCGCGATCTGGCCGAGCGAGGCGCCGTGCGCCTCGGCGACCGTGCGGACCGGTTCGAGGAGGGCGGCGTTGGCGGTCGCGTTCTCGCCGGTGAAGCGGGGCATCGTACGGCGGAAGTCGTCCGAGGTCAGGTCCTCGTCGGCGTTGGCGAACGACCCGGTGAGGAAGCCGCGGCCGAGCGGTGAGTACGGGACCAGGGCGACCCCCAGCTCGCGGGCCGCGGGCACCACGGCCGCCTCGATGTCGCGGCTGAACAGCGACCACTCGGACTGCACGGCGGTGATGGGGTGCACGGCGTGGGCGGCCCGCAGCTCGCCGCCGGTGACCTCGCTCAGCCCGAGGTGCTTGACCTTGCCCTCGCGGACCAGCTCGGCCATGACCCCGACGGTCTCCTCGATGGGGATGTTCACGTCCCGGCGGTGCATGTAGTAGAGGTCGATCACGTCGACTTCCAGCCGGCGCAGACTCGCCTCGACGGCCGAACGGATGTACGGCGCGTCGTTGCGGACGATCCGCTTGTAGGGGTCCTCCGGTGAGCTGGTCAGCGCGAACTTCGTGGCGAGGACGAGGTCGTCCCGGTGGGCACCGACGAAGGAGGACAGGAACGTCTCGTTCTCTCCCCTGCCGTAGGCGTCGGCCGTGTCGAAGAGGGTCACGCCCAGCTCCAGCGCCCGGCTCAGCGCGGCCCGGGACTGCTCGGCGTCCGGCGGGCCGTACGCCCAGCTCATCCCCATGCAGCCGAGACCCTGCACCCCGACCTCGGGTCCGTCCGCGCCGAGCCGTGCCGTCGCGATCCTGCTGTCCGTCATCGGGACCTCTCCGACGCCAGCGCCCGCCCGGCGTCACCGTAGAAACCGATCTTGCGGTCGAGCACCGCGAGGGTGTCCTGGAGCTCCGCGATCCGGGCCTTGACGTCCCGTCGGGTCGCCTCCAGGAGTTCGTAGCGCTCCAGGTAGGTGTGGTCGCCCGCGCGCACCATCTCGGCGTACCGCACCATGTCGGCGACCGGCATCCCGGTGAGCCGGAGCTTGCCGACCAGACCGAGCCAGTCCAGGTCACGGTTGCTGTAGCGGCGCTGGCCGGTGTGCGAGCGGTCGATGTGCGGCATCAGCCCGATGCGCTCGTACCAGCGCAGGGTGTGCGCGCTGAGGCCGGTGTACGCGGCGACCTCGCTGATCGTGTAGTTGTCCTGGCCGTCCGGGCGCCGGTCCCCCTCGGGCGGTCCGGCGCAGGTGTCGGCGTCGGACTCGACGGCCTCGGCTGTGGTCTCCATCACGGTCATGGTCCCCACGCTAAAACCTTGGAGTGCACTCGAAGCAAGCGGATTCCGCCGAAAATGCGAGGACACGCCCCGGGGCGGGTGGCTAGCGTGCCGATCATGAGTCTCGTACGCCGTGCCACAGCCGAGGACGCCAGGGAAGTGCTCCGCCTGCGCCAGGTGATGATCGACTCGGTCTTCGCCGCCGACGGCTCCAGCGGGTGGCACACCGCCTCGCTGCCCACCGTACGCGCGAAGCTCGCCGATCCCGAGGGGTCCTTCGTGGCCTTCGTGGTCGACCACCCGGACCGGCCCGGCGCGCTGGCCGCCCTCGTCGCCGGCACGGTCGAGTACCGGATCGGACGGGCGGAGAATCCGCACGGCGCGGTCGGGCACGTCTTCAGCGTCGCCACCGACTTGGACGCCCGGCGCCGCGGGTACGCCCGCGCCTGCATGCGGACGCTCCTCGACTGGTTCCGCGAGCGGGGTGTCCGGCAGGTCGACCTCAACGCGTCCGCCGAGGCCGAGCCGCTGTACGCGTCCCTCGGCTTCTTCCGCAAGCCGGACCCCTCGATGCGGCTGACCCTGTGAGCCCCTTAGGGTCGTGAGCATGTCCTTGCAGAGTCTGGCGCTGATCGCGAACTGGCCCGTCCCCACCGCCGCCGCCGCGGTCGTCCGCGCGGACGGCACGGTCGTGGGCACCCAGGGCCCGGGACAGCACCGGTTCGCGCTCGCCTCGGTCACCAAGCCGCTCGCCGCGTACGCCGCGCTCGTCGCGTACGAGGAAGGGGCGATCGAGCTCGACGAACCGGCCGGACCTCCCGGCTCGACGGTCCGGCATCTGCTCGCGCACACCTCCGGTCTGGCCTTCGACGAACACCGTGTGACCTCGGCTCCCGGCGAGCGCCGGCTGTACTCCAACGCCGGTTTCGAGGTGCTCGGGGACCACATCGCCGAGGCGGCGGAGATGCCCTTCGCGGAGTACCTGCGCCAGGCGGTCCTCGAACCGCTCGGCATGACCGCGACGACCCTGGACGGCTCCCCCGCCCGGGCCGGCGTCTCGACGGTCGAGGACCTCGTCCGTTTCGCCGCCGAACTCCAGGCCCCCCGGCTGCTGGACCCGCGCACGGTCGCGGAGGCGATGACCGTGCAGTACCCCGGGACGAAGGGCGTCCTGCCCGGCTACGGACACCAGAGCCCCAACGACTGGGGCCTCGGCTTCGAGATCCGCGACTCCAAGTCGCCGCACTGGACCGGGAGTTCGTCCTCCCCTCGGACCTTCGGCCACTTCGGCCAGTCCGGTACGTTCCTGTGGGTCGACCCGGTCGTCGGCGCCGCCTGCGTCGCCCTGACCGACCGGGCCTTCGGACCCTGGGCGATCGAGGCGTGGACCCCGTTCACGGACGCGGTCCTCGCCGACCTCACCGCCTGACGGGAGATCCGCGGCGACCGCGCCTCCCGCACGCTCAGCGGAACGCCGCCGCGTTGCGCCGCGCCCACCCGGCGAACGTGCCCGGCGCGCGGCCCAGCACCCGCTCCACGTCGGGGCTGACCCGGCGCTCCTCCTCGGTCGGTTCGCCGAGGATGGCGAGGGTGCCCTCGACCACCGGCGGCGGCATGAAGGCCGACATCCGCGCGTGCGCCTCCTCGCGGGTCTGCTCGGTGAAGCGCACCGGCTCGCCCAGCGCGGCGCCGATGGCGGCTGCGCGCTCCCGCGGGGTCGTCGCCGCGGGGCCGGTCAGCGTGTAGGTGGCCCCGGCGTGGCCCTGCCCGCGCAGTGCGGCGGCCGCCACGGCGGCGACGTCGTCGGGGTCCACGAACGGCAGGCCGACCTCGCCGAACGGAGCCTCGGCCTCGCGGCGGGCCCGGACGGATCCGGCCCAGGCGAACGCGTTGGTGGCCATGCCGCCCGAGCGCAGGACCGTCCAGTCCAGCCCCGACTCCCGTACCGCCCGTTCGAAGCGGGCCGGGTGCCCGTAGGCGTCCGGGCGCGTTCCCACACCCTGTGAGGAGAGCAGCACCACCCGGCGGACTCCGGCGGTCTTCGCCATGTCCAGGATCGAGTGCGGGTCCTCGCCCGCCACCAGCAGGAACAGCGCCTCGGCGCCCTCGAAGGCGGGGGCCAGTCCGGCCGGTTCGGCGAGGTCGGCGGCCACCGGCCGGACGCCCTCGGGCACGTCCGCGCCGGTGATCCGCCGGGCCACCGCCGTCACCGGCAGCGCGGCGTCGTCGAGCGTCCGCACCAGCGCTCGTCCGACGTTCCCGGTCGCTCCTGTCACCACGTACATGTCGGTCTCCCCGTCGTTGATTTAGTCAGTCGACTGACTTACTTCGATGCGATGGACGCTAGCAAGCGGTGAGCGCGGCTGTCTATAGTCAGTCGGGTGACTGACTCAGAGAAGGTCCGGAGCCCGCGGGCCCGGGCGGGCGGCAAGCGGCGGCTGCTGACGGCGGCGGCGGCCCGGGTGCTGCACGAGCAGGGCGTGGAGCGCACGACGATCGCCGACATCGCCCGTGCCGCGGGCGTCCCCGCGGGCAACGTCTACTACTACTTCAAGACCAAGGACGAGCTGGTCGAGGCCGCCCTCGCCGAGCACGCCGGACACCTGAGGGAACTCACCGACGAGCTGGACCGGCTCCCCGATCCGCGCGAACGCCTCAAGGGACTCGTCGGGGCCTGGGTCTCCCGGCGCGACACGGCGGCGCGCTACGGCTGTCCGACCGGCACCCTCGCCGCCGAACTCGACAAGCGGGACGACGGCGGCCTCGACCTCGCGGCGGGACAGGTGGTCCGGCTGCTGCTGGACTGGGTCGCCGGGCAGTACCGGGAGCTCGGCGACGCCGACCCGGAGGGCCGCGCGCTGACCCTCGTCGGCGCCTACCAGGGCATGTCCCTGCTCTCCAACGCCCTGCGGGACCCGGAGATCATGACCCGCGAGGGGGCGCGGCTGATCCGCGAACTCGACGCGGCGGCCCGGGTGTGACCCGACCGACGGCCCGCGGAAGTCAGCCGACGGCCATCTCCCACATCAGCAGCTCGGCGGGCACGCCCGCGACGAGTTCGATGTCCTTCGCGTCGGTGATCCGGGCCGCGTCGCCCTCACCCAGCTCCTCGCCGTCCAGGCGGACTTCACCCCGGACGACGTGGACGTAGACGAAGGGCGCGTCCGGGACGGCGGTGCGCTCACCCGCCGTCAGACGGCGCACGTGCAGCATGGCGCCCGCCTCGGGCAGGGCGTACGGGGTGGAGTCGGCGATGCCGTGGACGATCTCGTAGGACGGGTCGCCGCCGGGTTCCAGCGGGGCGAGCCACATCTGGACGAAGACCAGCGGGAGTTCGCCGTCGTTGCGCTCGACGTGCCGGACGCCGCCCGCCGCGCTGAGGCGCTGGACGTCACCGTGCCGCAGCACCGACTCGTACCCCGCCGAGTCACGGTGGGTCAGTTCTCCCTCCACCACCCAGGTGACGATCTCGGTGTGACTGTGCGGGTGTTCGTCGAAGCCCGCGCCGGGAGCGAGCCGTTCCTCGTTGCAGGCGATCACCGCACCGAAGCGGAGGTTGTCGGGGTCGTAGTGCGGGCCGAAGGAAAAGGCGTGGAGCGAGGAGATCCCGGCCGCCGGGTCCCCTCCGCGGTAGCGCTCTTCGGCGCGGCGGACGTCCATCACGTCCACCACCGTAGCCCCGGCCGGGCGCCCGGCCTCCCCGCTTACGTGCGACCCGCCGCCGCACGGCTCCGTCCTGATAAGGCAGTCTTGTCCCGTGCCCGAACCCGAAGCGAGCAACCCCGAGCGCCCAGCGCACGACGTCCACGCGCACTCCGCGACCCTCAAGCGGCTGGAGCGGTCGTCCGGCAGTCTCGCCGCGCAGGCGATCACGCGCATGGACGAGACGCTGTCGTGGTACCGGGCCATGCCACCGGAGAACCGGTCGTGGATCGGGCTGGTCGCCCAGGCCGGTATCGCCGCCTTCACCGAGTGGTTCCGGCATCCCGACGCGCCCCAGGCCATCTCCACCGACGTCTTCGGGACCGCCCCGCGCGAGCTGACCAGGGCCATCACCCTGCGCCAGACCGTGGAGATGGTGCGGACCACGATCGAGGTCATGGAGTCGGCCATCGACGAGGTGGCCGCCCCCGGCGACGAGTCCGTACTGCGCGAGGCGCTCCTGGTGTACGCCCGCGAGATCGCCTTCGCGACCGCCCAGGTGTACGCGCAGGCGGCGGAGGCCCGCGGCGCGTGGGACGCCCGGCTCGAATCCCTCGTCGTGAACGCCGTGCTCTCCGGCGAGGCCGACGAGGGTGCCGTCTCCCGGGCCGCCGCGCTCGGCTGGAACTCGCCCGAACATGTCTGCGTGGTGCTGGGCACGGCACCCGACGGTGACAGCGAACTGACGGTCGAGGCGATCCGGCGGGCCGCCCGGCACGCCAAGCTCCAGGTGCTGACCGGCGTGCTCGGCGACCGGCTGGTCGTCATCGCGGGCGGCAGCGACAACCCCCTCGCCGTCGCCAAGTCGCTGATCGGCCCGTACGCCGCGGGGCCGGTCGTCGCCGGGCCGATCGTGCCCGACCTGCTGGCCGCGACCCGGTCCGCGCAGGCCGCCGCCGCCGGCCTCAAGGCGTGTACCGCCTGGCAGGACGCCCCGCGCCCGGTGCTGGCGGACGATCTGCTGCCGGAACGCGCGATCGCCTCCGATCCGTCCGCCCGCGACCAGCTGGTGGAGGAGATCTACAGACCGCTGGAGGAGGCCGGCTCCGCGCTCCTGGAGACGCTCAGCGTCTATCTGGAGCAGGCGAGCAGCCTGGAGGGCGCCGCCCGGATGCTCTTCGTGCATCCCAACACCGTGCGCTACCGGCTCCGACGTGTGACTGACGTCACCGGCTGGTCGCCCTCGGATGTACGATCCGCCTTCACGCTGCGGATCGCGCTGATCCTGGGGCGTCTCGCCGATGGAGATCCCCAGACCTAGCCTTTTGTCGGGGACCTACAATTCCCCCTCGTGTTCTTCGTCCCTGTCCCCACGGGCGGCCGTGGCCGTCCACAAGAGAGAGTGTGAGAGTGCTCGTACTCGTCGCTCCCGGCCAGGGCGCCCAGACGCCCGGCTTCCTGACTCCTTGGCTCGAACTCCCCGGTGCCGCCGACCGCGTCGCCGCGTGGTCGGACGCCATCGGGCTCGACCTCGCCCACTACGGCACCCAGGCCGACGCGGACGCGATCCGCGACACGGCCGTCGCCCAGCCGCTCCTGGTCGCCGCGGGCCTGCTGTCCGCCGCCGCTCTCGGTGACGTGAACCCCGGTGCCGTCGCGGGCCACAGCGTCGGCGAGATCACCGCCGCCGCGTTCGCCGGAGTCCTCGACGACACCGCCGCGCTGACCCTCGTGCGGGGACGCGGCCTGGCGATGGCCGACGCCGCCGCCATCACGAAGACCGGCATGTCGGCGCTGCTCGGCGGCGACCCGGAGACGACGGTCGCGCATCTGGAGAAGCTCGGCCTGACCCCGGCGAACGTGAACGGCGCGGGCCAGATCGTGGCCGCCGGCACGCTGGAGCAGCTGGCCGCTCTGGAGGCGGACAAGCCCGAGGGTGTCCGGCGTGTCGTGGCCCTGAAGGTCGCGGGCGCGTTCCACACCGAGCACATGGCCCCCGCCGTCGAGGCGCTGGCGAAGGCCGCCCAGGACCTGACGCCGGCCGACCCGCGGGTCACCTACGTGTCGAACCGGGACGGCAAGGCCGTGGCCACCGGTGCCGAGGTCGTCGAGCGGCTGGTCGGCCAGGTCGCCAACCCGGTCCGCTGGGACCTGTGCATGGAGACCTTCCAGGAACTCGGCGCGACCGCGCTGATCGAGGTGTGCCCCGGCGGCACGCTGACCGGTCTGGCGAAGCGCGCGCTGCCCGGCGTCACGACGCTGGCCCTGAAGACACCCGACGACCTCGACGCAGCTCGCGAGCTCATCGCCGAGCACAGCGCGGCCTAAGGAGCCCGAGAGCATGTCGAAGATCAAGGCACCCAAGGGCGCTCCGTTCGCGCGCATTCTCGGCGTCGGCGGCTACCGCCCCGTCCGCGTGGTGCCCAACGAGGTGATCCTGGAGACGATCGACTCGTCCGACGAGTGGATCCGTTCGCGCTCCGGCATCGAGACCCGGCACTGGGCCTCCGACGAGGAGACCGTCGCCGCGATGTCGATCGAGGCGTCCGGCAAGGCCATCGCCGACGCCGGGATCAACGCCGACCAGATCGGCGCCGTGGTGGTCTCCACCGTGTCGCACTTCAGCCAGACCCCGGCCATCGCCACCGAGATCGCCGACAAGCTCGGGACGAACAAGGCTGCGGCCTTCGACATCTCGGCCGGCTGCGCGGGCTTCGGCTACGGCCTGACCCTCGCCAAGGGCATGATCGTCGAGGGTTCGGCCGAGTACGTCCTCGTCATCGGCGTGGAGCGGCTGTCCGACCTGACCGACCTGGAGGACCGCGCGACGGCCTTCCTGTTCGGCGACGGCGCGGGCGCGGTCGTCGTGGGTCCCTCGGACGAGCCGCACATCGGCCCGACCGTGTGGGGCAGCGAGGGCGACAAGGCCGGAACGATCAAGCAGACCGTGCCCTGGGACCGTTTCCACGTCGGCGACGTCACCCAGCTCCCGCTCGACTCCAAGGGCGAGATCAAGTTCCCCGCCATCACGCAGGAGGGCCAGGCGGTCTTCCGCTGGGCCGTGTTCGAGATGGCGAAGGTCGCGCAGCAGGCTCTGGAAGCGGCCGGGATCAGCCCGGACGACCTGGACGTCTTCATTCCCCACCAGGCCAACGAGCGGATCATCGACTCGATGGTGAAGACCCTCAAACTGCCGGAACACGTCACGGTCGCGCGTGACGTGCGTACCACCGGCAACACCTCGGCCGCCTCGATCCCGCTCGCTATGGAGCGGCTCCTGGCGACCGGAGCGGCGAAGAGCGGCGACACCGCGCTCGTCATCGGCTTCGGGGCGGGTCTCGTGTACGCCGCGACGGTCGTTACCCTCCCCTAGGCACTCCGTGCCGGATCATCCGGTCCGTACGGAACATCGCCACCCTCTGTAAACACACCGAAGGAGCGCCGACATGGCCGCCACTCAGGAAGAGATCGTCGAAGGTCTCGCCGAGATCGTCAACGAGATCGCCGGGATCCCCACCGAGGACGTCCAGCTGGACAAGTCCTTCACCGACGACCTGGACGTCGACTCGCTGTCCATGGTCGAGGTCGTCGTCGCCGCCGAAGAGCGCTTCGACGTCAAGATCCCCGACGACGACGTCAAGAACCTCAAGACGGTCGGCGACGCGACCTCCTACATCCTCAAGAACCAGGCCTGATCCGTCGATCACCTGGGCCGACCGTCCGGGTTCGCCGGGGCCTAGTGCCCTGGTTCGCCTGGGCTGATGCCCCGCCACCCGGCGGTGGCGCCGCTGAATCCTCGTATCCGTTGGAGAAAGAATTCCCGTGAGCCCGACCAATCGCACCGTGGTCGTCACCGGTATCGGCGCAACCACACCGCTGGGTGGCGACGCAGCCTCTACCTGGGAGGGCCTGATCGCCGGACGTTCCGGCGTCCGCCCCCTGGAGCAGGAGTGGGCCGCCGACCAGGCGGTCCGTATCGCGGCGCAGATCGCCGTGGAGCCGGGCGAGGTCATCCCCCGCCCGCAGGCCCGCCGACTGGACCGCTCGGCGCAGTTCGCGCTGATCGCGGCCAAGGAGGCCTGGGCGAACGCCGGTTTCACCGACAAGGCGGGTGACGACGCCAGCGTCGACCCCGACCGTCTCGGCGCTGTCATCGCCTCCGGCATCGGTGGCGTGACGACCCTGCTCGACCAGTACGACGTGCTGAAGGAGAAGGGCGTACGCCGCGTCTCCCCGCACACCGTCCCGATGCTGATGCCGAACGGCCCGTCCGCCAACGTGGGTCTCGCCGTGGGCGCCCGCGCGGGTGTGCACACCCCGGTCTCCGCCTGCGCCTCCGGCGCCGAGGCCATCGGCTACGCCATCGAGATGATCCGCACGGGCCGCGCCGACGTCGTCGTCGCCGGTGGCACCGAGGCGGCCATCCACCCGCTTCCCATCGCCGCGTTCGGCAACATGATGGCGATGTCCAAGAACAACGACGACCCCGAGGGTGCCTCGCGCCCCTACGACGTCGCCCGTGACGGCTTCGTCCTCGGTGAGGGCGCCGGCGTCGTCGTCCTGGAGTCCGCGGAGCACGCCGCCAAGCGCGGTGCCCGGGTGTACGCCGAGGCGGTGGGCCAGGGCATCTCGGCCGACGCGCACGACATCGTGCAGCCGGAGCCCGAGGGCCGCGGCATCTCCCGCGCCCTGCAGAACCTGCTCGACAGCACCGACCTGGACCCGGCCGAGATCGTGCACGTGAACGCGCACGCCACCTCGACGCCGGCCGGTGACGTGGCCGAGCTGAAGGCACTGCGCAAGGTGTTCGGCGACGACGCCGACCACTTCGCGGTCTCCGCGACCAAGTCGATGACCGGTCACCTCCTCGGTGGTGCCGGTGGCGTCGAGTCCGTCGCCACCGTGCTCGCGCTGTACAACCGGATCGCGCCGCCGACCATCAACGTCGAGAACCTCGACCCCGAGGCCGAGGCCGCCGCCGACATCGTGCGCGGCGAGGCGCGCAAGCTGCCCGTCGAGGGCCGCATCGCCGCTCTGAACGACTCGTTCGGATTCGGCGGGCACAACGTGGTGCTGGCGTTCCGCACGATCTGACGCCAGTCGCCCGCAGCTGAACGGCGTGTGGCCCGTACCCCCTGAATGAAGGGGGTACGGGCCACACGCCGTCGGGCGTCGTCCGGGTCAGACCACCTGGTGCAGCCAGCGGACCGGGGCGCCCTCGCCCGCGTAGCGGAAGGGTTCCAGTTCGTCGTCCCAGGGCTTGCCGAGGAGCTTGGCGAGGTCGGCCTCCAGGTCGGTCTCACCGCGCTGGGACCGCAGCAGCGCGGCGCGCAGCCGGTCCTCGGGGATGAGGATGTCGCCGTGGATGCCGGTGACGGCGTGGTAGATGCCGAGTTCGGGGGTGCAGCTGTAGCGCTCGCCCTCGGCGGTGGGACACGGCTCGGCGGTGACCTCGAAGCGCAGCAGGTGCCAGCCGCGCAGTGCGGAGGCGAGTTTGGAGGCGGTGCCGACCTCGCCCTTCCAGGAGAACTCGGATCTCCAGGTTCCCGGCGCGGCGGGCTGCCGGATCCAGTCGAGGCTGACGCGCGTGCCGAGCACCCCCGCGACCGCCCACTCGACATGCGGACACAACGCGCGGGGCGCGGAGTGCACGTAGAGAACTCCACGTGTCGTCACTGGGGCCTCCGGACAGTGCGAGACATCTTGTAACTTGGCGGACGGCAGTGGCAGGGCGGCCACGTGGCGAGGCTACCGTGCGGTGGCGCGAGGAGTGTGACGTACCGTCGGTCCAGGCGCCGTGAACTCCGAGGTTTCACCCGGCGGGACGCGTCCGGACCTCCCGCGGAGGTCCGGAGCGGTCTCCGGGCCGGTCCGGCCGCCCGTGCGGTGCGGGCGGCCGGCCCTGTACGACGTGGTGCGACCGACCGCGGGGAGCGGGTGCCGACCAACCCTGTACAACGAACGAGGAGACCAGGGGATGCGCAATCGCGGCCACCGTTCACGGGCCGTCCTCGCCGTCGCGGTGGTGGCCCTCCTCGGCGTCGCCGGGTGCGACGCCTCGGGCGGCAACTCCTCCGCGCCCAGCGGTACGGGAGGTCACGCGTCCCCGAAGCCCACGCCGGCGTGGGACCGAAGCCCGGCGTCGATGGCCGCGGTCGGCGACTCCATCACCCGCGGGTTCGACGCGTGCAGTGTGCTGTCCGACTGTCCCGAGGTGTCCTGGGCGACCGGCAGCGACCCGCGGGTCAGGAGCCTCGCGGTCCGTCTGCTCGGCAGGACCGGGGCGGCCGAGCGGAGCTGGAACTACGCGGTGACCGGCGCGCGGATGGACGACCTGCCCGGCCAGATGGCGCAGGCGGCGACCCGCCGGCCGGAACTGGTCACGGTGATGGCGGGCGCCAACGATGCCTGCCGCGCCTCCACCTCGGCGATGACGTCGGTGACCTCCTTCCGCCGCTCGTTCCAGGACGCGCTGGACACCCTGCGCGGGACGCTGCCCAAGACCCAGGTGTACGTGTCGAGCGTGCCGGACCTGAAGCGGCTGTGGTCCCAGGGACGGGGCAACGCGCTCGGCAAGCAGATCTGGAAGCTGGGCATCTGCCCCTCGATGCTCGGCGACGCCGACTCGCTGACCTCGGCGGCGACGCTGCGCCGGGACCGGGTGCAGGACCGGGTGGAGGCCTACAACCAGGTGCTGCGCGAGGTGTGCGCCAAGGACCGGCACTGCCGCTTCGACGGGAACGCGGTCTTCGACTACCGCTTCGGCACGGACCAGTTGAGCCACTGGGACTGGTTCCATCCGAGCACCGACGGCCAGGCACGACTCGCGGAGATCGCCTACCGGACCGTCACGGCGCGGAAGCCCGTCACCTAGGGTTTCCGTCATGAGCGAACTTTTCGGCACACTTTCCGACGGCACCCCCGTCCACCGCTTCACGCTGGAGCGGGCCGGGGTCCGGGTGCGTGTGCTCACGTACGGCGGAATCGTGCAGTCGGCCGAGGTGCCGGACCGGGACGGGCGGGCCCTCGACGTCACGCTGGGCTTCTCCGACCTGGCGGGGTACGTGGAGCACCCGGAACCGTATCTCGGGGCCCTGGTGGGGCGGTACGCGAACCGGATCGGCGGCGCGTGCTTCCCGCTCGACGGGGCGACCTACCACCTGGCGCCGAACAACGGGCCCAACTCGCTGCACGGCGGCGAAGGGGGCTTCGACAAGCGGGTGTGGGACGCGGAGCCGCTCGAACACGGGGTGCGGCTCTCCCGGGTCAGCCCGCACGGCGAGGAGGGCTTCCCGGGCCGCGTGGAGGTCTCCGCGGCGTACACGCTCGACGAGCGGGGCGCGCTGCGGATCGTCTACGAGGCGGTCAGCGACGCGCCGACGGTGCTGAACCTGACGAACCACACGTACTGGAACCTGAGCGGGTCCGGCAGTGCGATCGGGCACGAACTGCGGCTCGACGCGTCACGGTTGACGCCGGTCGACGCCGACCTCATCCCGACTGGGGAGCTGGAGTCCGTCGAGGGCACCCGCTTCGACTTCCGCACCGCGCGCAAGACGGGGGCGGGGTACGACCACAACTTCGTGCTCGACAAGGGGATCACGGACAGTCCGGTCGAGGTGGCCGAGCTGTACGACCCGGAGTCCGGGCGGGTGCTGACCGTGGCGACCACCGAACCGGGCCTGCAGTTCTACACCGCCGACCATCTGGACGCCCCGTTCGCGCCCAACGACGGGATCGCGCTGGAGACCCAGCACTTCCCCGACTCGCCGAACCGGCCGGAGTTCCCGACCACCGAGCTGCGGCCCGGCGCCGTCCACCGGTCGCAGACGGTGTACGCGTTCTCCACGCGGCCCTAGCGTACGGAGCGCGGAGAACGGCGAGCCCCGGTCCGGAGGTCAGGTTCCGGACCGGGGCTGGTCGGAGGGGCGTGCGCCGGTTACGCCTCGATGATCGTGCGCAGCCGGGGGTCCGTGAGGGAACGCCCTGCCTGAACCTCGTACGAACCCTTCACAAACGCCCAACCGCCGGCGGCGGTGTCCCAGATCTCGAAGGCGCGGCGCGGCAGCTCCACGACGGCTTCGGCACTCTCGCCCGGACCGGCCTCCACGCCGGCGAATCCGGCGAGGACCCGGGCGGGCCGCTCCGCGTCCGGCTCCCCCGGGGCGAGGTAGACCTGGACGACCTCGCGTCCGGCGCGCTCGCCGGAGTTGCGGACACGGACGGTGACGGTCGTGTCCTCGACCTCGATCGCCTCGTAGGTCCAGTCGGTGTAGCCGAGGCCGTGGCCGAAGGCGTACGACGGGGTACGGCCCTCCTTCTCCCAGGCGCGGTAGCCGATGAACACGTCCTCCGTGTAGGGCAGTTCACCGTCGGACGGGGCGACCCGGGTGACCGGGGCGTCGGCGAGGGAGCCCCAGGTGGTGGGGAGACGGCCACCGGGCTCGTGGGCGCCGGTGAGGACGTCGGCGAGGGCGGCGCCGCCCTCCTGGCCGGGGAACCAGCTCAGGAGCACCGCGGCGACCTCGTCGCGCCACGGAAGCTCCACCGGGGAGCCGGAGTTGACGACCACGACGGTGTTCGGGTTGGCGGCGGCGACGGCGTGCACCAGCTCGTCCTGGCGGCCCGGGAGCCTGAGGTCCGCCCGGTCGAAGCCCTCGGACTCGACGCGGTCGGTGGTGGCGACCACGACGACGGCGGTGTCGGCGGCGCGGGCGGCCTCGACGGCCTCGGCGATCAGTTCGTCGGCGTCGCGCACCGGTTCCTGGTGGGCGAGCGAGAAGCCGACGACCTTCATCGGGATGTCCTCGGGGAGCGCGACGACGTACGTGAGGGAGACCTCGACGGGCTGTCCGGCGGTGAGTTCGGCTTGGCCGCGCGGGACGGGGGCGCCGAAGAACGTGATGAAGGGGTCGTCCTTGTCGGTGCCCTGGACGTCGTCGAAGTACGTCGTGCCGTCGACGGTGAGGGTGAACGCGCCGAGGCCCTTCACGCCGAAGGTGTGCAGGCCGGTGTCGCGCGGGGTGAAGGTGCCGGTCAGCTCGACGGTGCGCAGGGTGTCGTGGGTGACGCCCTCGGGCAGGTCGTCACCCATCCACTGGATCTGGCCGTTCGGGGCCGAGCCGCTGCCGATGACCGCGCCGGAGGCGTCGCGGCAGACCGCGCGCAGCTCGAACCCCTTGTCGGCGACGGGGAGTTCGACGGTCGGGTCGGCACCGACGGCGTAGCTGAGCGTGCCCTCGGGGAGGGCGGCGGTGAGGCCGTCGAGGGGCGAGATCACCCGGGCGGGGAAGACGGTCGCGGAGCCGCCGCCGAGGACACGGGCGTCGCGGGCGGCGGCGCCGATGAGAGCGACGCGCCGGCCCTCCGCGAGCGGCAGGGCGCCTTCGTTGCGGACGAGGACGAAGGCGCGGCGGGCGATCTCGCGGGCCAGCGCCTCTCCGTCGACGGTCGCGGGCGGCTCGGTCACGACGGGCTCGGCGCCCTGGAGGATGCCGACGCGGGCGGCGAGCCGCAGCACGTTGCGCACGGCCGTGTCGACCGTGGCCTCCTCCACCTCGCCGGCCCTGACGGCGGCGGCGAGCGGTGCGCCGTAGACGGTGCGCGGGCCGGGCATGGCGACGTCGAGGCCGCCCTCGATGGCGGCCTTGGTGGCGCGGCCGGCCATCCAGTCGGAGACGTTGAAGCCGTCGAAGCCCCACTCGCCGCGCAGGACCTCGTTCACCAGGTAGCGGTGCTCGGTCATCGTGGTGCCGTTGACCTGGTTGTAGGCGGTCATGATGCCCCAGGGGTGGGCGTTCTCGACGATGGTCTCGAAGGGCGCCAGGTAGAGCTCGCGCAGGGCGCGTTCGGAGACGAGGTTGTCGACGGTGAAGCGGTCGGTCTCGGCGTCGTTGGCGACGAAGTGCTTGACGGTGGTCGCGACGCCGCCAGACTGCACGCCCCGGACGTAGCCGCTGCCGATCGCGCCGGTCAGCAGGGGGTCCTCGCTGTAGGCCTCGAAGTGCCGGCCGCCGAGCGGGGAGCGGTGCAGGTTCACGGTCGGGGCGAGCAGGACGTGGACGCCCTTGCGGCGGGCCTCCTGGGCAAGGAGCGTGCCGGCGCGGCGGGCCAGCTCCGGGTCCCAGGTGGCGGCGAGCGCGGTGGGCGAGGGCAGCGCGACGGAGGGGTCGTCCGCGGTCCAGCGGACGCCGCGGACGCCGATCGGGCCGTCCGACATCACGAGGGACCGCAGGCCGATCTCGGGGAGTGCGGGCAGCGTCCACATGTTCCGGCCGGACAGCAGCCGGGCCTTCGCGTCCAGGTCGAGGCGGGCGAGGGCCGCCTCGACGGCGGCCTCGCGGGCCGCGTCCTGCCGGTCCTTCGCCGTCTCCACCGCTGTCTCCGCCATGGCGGCACCTCCTCGTTTAAAGCCGTCTGTGGCCCCATCCTGCATCGGTTACCTGTAGATCGGTAGGTTTCGTTATCCTGCCGTTACAATCGGTGGGGGCGGATGCCGTACGGTGACGCCATGGCGACCAGGACCAGGAGTGAGGAGCGACGCGCGGAGATCGTGCGTGCGGCGCTGGAGGTGATCGCCGAGCGCGGCTACCGGGGCGCGAGCCTCGCCGCGGTCGCCGAACGCGTGGGACTCACCCAGCAGGGCCTGCTGCACCACTTCCCGACCAAGGAGGCGCTGCTCGTCGCCGTGCTCAAGGAGCGCGACCAGTGGGACGCCGTGCCGGACAGCGCGTGGCGGGCCGACCTGCTCGTGTCGCTGGTCGAGTACAACGCGATGCGGCCCGGCATCATCCAGACCTTCTCCGCGCTGCTCGGCGAGAGCGTCACGGAGGGCCACCCGGCGCGCGAGTTCTTCACCCGGCGCTACACCGCCGTCCGCGCGAACATGGCCTCGGTGCTGCGCGCCGAGTACGGGGAGCGGCTGCCGAGCGGTCTCACGCCGGAGCGCGCCGCTCCGCTGCTCGTGGCCGTGATGGACGGGCTCCAGTACCAGTGGCTGCTGGACCCGGAGTCGGTGGACATGCCGGCCGCGTTCCGCGACTTCCTCACGCTGCTGGGCGAGAACTGACGCTCCTCGCGCAACAGGTTCGACGCGGGCGGCGTACGCGCTCTCCGACGTACGACGACCGGCGTGGTTCGGCCACGTGAGTCCCGCACCATGGCGTACGCCCCTCGCGTCACGGGATACTCGGCGCCGTCCGGTTGCACCCCCACGCGACGGAAGGCCCGAACTCCCTTGAATGGTCTGCGCGTTCGGATCGGTTGTCTCGGGCTGGCGCTGCTCGCGGGGTTCGCCGCGCCGCCCGCCGCCTCGGCCCTGCCGGCCGTGTCCGCCACTGCCGCCGAGGCTCCCACGGCCGAGGAGGGGCGGCTCGACCGCGCGGCGCCCCAGGAGATCCTGCGGCGCTCCGGATTCGACGCGGTGGCACCGGAGTTCGCGCGGGCACTGGAGCGGGCGGGGTCGTACGCACAGGCCGAGCGGGTGACCCGCCGGCAGGGTGCGCGCCTGTGGCGGCGGGCGGTCGACCGGGTCCAGGGCCGGGAACCCGCGGGCGGGGACCTGAGCCGGGACGACGACCGCCCGCTGTACTGGGCCCGGCTCGGCATGACCCGCGAAGTCCGGCAGTGGCGGCCCGTGTTCGGGATGACCGACGTCCAGCGCACCCGCCTGCTCGACGGTCTGGAACAGAGCTCACGCGGCCAGGACGCCGTGCGCTTCCCGCCGCGCGCGGGGGTGAAGCGGATCCTCATCACCGGGTTCGACCCGTTCACCCTGGACCGGGACGTCCGGATCTCCAACCCCTCCGGGGCGACCGCGCTGGCCCTCGACGGTACGACCATCCGGACGGCGGACGGACCCGCACGGATGGAGGCCGTCGTCTTCCCCGTCCGCTGGCGGGACTTCGCGCAGGGCGTGGTGGAGCGCGCCCTGCGGCCGTACCTCCCGCACGTGGACCTGTTCACGACCATCAGCCAGGGCCGCGTCGGCCGGTTCGACGTGGAGCGCGTCAACGGGGCCTGGCGGGGCGGTTTCCCGGACAACGAGAACGCCTCCAGCACCGGGACCGTGCCGGTGACCGACCCGGCGACGCAGCCCCAGTGGACGTCGACGACCCTCCCGTACGCGCGGATCGTCGCCGCGCGGACGGGGCGTTTCCCGGTCTACGACCACACCTCGGTGACCGAGATCCCGGCCGGGGGCACCGGTCCCGTCGTACGGCCCGAGGGACCGACCGCGGGGTCGCAGGCCCGCGCGGGCGGCGGCGGGGACTATCTGTCGAACGAGATCGCCTACCGGGCGACGTTGTTGCGCGACCGGCTCGGCCTGGGAGCGGGTCTGCCGGGCGGCCATGTCCACACGCCCGTGCTGGAGTTCGGGGCCGGCAACACGGACCCGGCGACCGGGGCGGTGACGGACCCCGCCTTCGTGCGCAACCGCCTCGACATCGTGGCCCAGGTGCGCGCGATCCTGACGGTGGCCGCGGGGGCCGGGACACCGGCCGTCGGCGCGGAGCGCTCGCGCGACTGAACCGGAGGCGAGGCCGCCAACCGGAGGCGAGGCCGCCGGGGCCCGCCCGGTCAGGAGGCGGCGGGCTCCTCCGCCGAGGCCGCGGCGGAGACCTCGGCGTCGCTCGCGCCCGCGCCGGTCTCCTCGCCGAGCAGGTCCCGGGCCATCAGGGTGGCGCCCGCGACGGCGCCCGGCATCAGGAAGACCGCGACGAACGGCACGACGAACGCCAGGGCCAGCGGGGTGCCGAAGCCCCAGACCAGCGTCTTGCGGGAGCGGAGCAGGGTGAGGCGGGCCCGCAGGTCGACCCGGCGGCGCTGCAGGGCGACGGCGACGAGTTCCTCGGTGAGGAAGAAGCCGGTGACGAAGAAGCCGAGCACCGGGACGGCGGTCTGGCCGACGAACGGCACGAAGCCGAGCGCGAAGAGGAGCACGCCCCAGACGGCGGCCCGCACCACGATCCGGAGGCTGTCGCGGCCGGAGATCCACAGTTCCCGCCAGAGCGGCAGCCCCGACTCGGGGGCGGTGCCGTCCGGGGAGACGTCACGGTCGACCTTCTCCGAGAGGTTCTCGTAGAAGGGCTGGCCTATCAGCAGGGTGACGGCGGTGAAGGTGACGACGGCCAGGAGCAGGGCGAGGGCGAACAGAACGGCGGTGAGGAAGCCGCGGAAGAGGCCGGACCAGGGGCTGGCCCAGTGGTCGGCGAACGGGGTGGACCAGGTGACGAGGTCCTCGCCGTACGTGGCGAGCGCGACCAGCGCCGCCGCGTACAGCACGAGCGTGATGAGGCCGGGCAGCAGGCCGAACCCGTACTGCTTGCCGTGCCGGACCACCCAACGCTGGCCCCGCAACAGATGACCGAAACCCACCCCGAGATCACGCATGGGGGAACCCTATCGGGGTGCCGCGCGGGGCAGCACGGGGCGGTGGCGACGGGTTTCCGCCGGGCACGGCACCGGACCTGTCGCGCGCACGCCGAAGGCCGCGCCCCGCGTCCCGGGGTGCGGCCTCCGTGGCGTGCGACGAACGCCGTCAGGCGAGCGTCACGGTGATGTTGCCGCGCGTCGCCTTCGAGTACGGGCAGACCTGGTGGGCCTTCTCCAGGAGCGCGCGGGCGGTGCCGGCGTCGACGTTCGGGATCGCGGCGGAGATCTCCACGATGATCCCGAAGCCGTCGTCGTTCTTGCCGATGCCGACCTTCGCGGTGACGGTCGAGCCGGAGATGTCGGCGTTCTCCTGCCGGGCCACGACGCCGAGAGCGCCCTGGAAGCAGGCGCTGTACCCGGCGGCGAAGAGCTGCTCCGGGTTGGTTCCGGCGCCGCTGCCGCCCATCTCCTTCGGCGGGTTGACGACGACGTCGAGCTTGCCGTCGTCGGTGGCGACGCGGCCGTCACGGCCGTTCTCGGCGGTGGCGACTGCGGTGTACAGGACCTCGGACTGCTGGATGGACATACGGTGCGCTCCTCCTTGGCCGGTCGCGACTCGCGCCCACGATCGCGACGACTTCGGAAAGAAGTTATCGCATGTCGGAAGTTCGGCGACAGGCCCGCCCCCGGCCGCCGTGGCGGGCCGGGGGCGGGACGCGCCGCGCGTCCCAGTGGGTCAGGACGGGTCGGAGCAGGTCGGCACAGGTCAGAGCTTGACGATCATCTTCCCGGTGTTGTCGCCGCGCAGGACGCCGAAGAAGGCCTCCAGATTGTTCTCGACGCCCTCGACGACCGTCTCGTTGTACTTCAGCTCGCCGGAGCGGACCCAGCCGCCGACCTCCCGCACGAACTCCTGCTGGAGGTCGTAGTGGTCGCCGACGAGGAAGCCCTGGATGCGGCCGCGGGTCTGGATCAGGCGGGCCAGGTTCTTCGGGCCGGGGACGGCCTCGGTGCTGTTGTAGACGGAGATCATGCCGCAGATCGCGATGCGGCCGTCCCGGTTGAGGGAGCCGATCGCCGCCTCCAGGTGGTCGCCGCCCACGTTGTCGAAGTAGACGTCGACACCGTCGGGGGCTGCCTCGCGGAGCTGCTGGGCGACCGGGCCGTTCTTGTAGTTGAAGGCCGCGTCGAAGCCGTACTCCTCGACGAGGAGCTTGACCTTCTCGTCCGAGCCGGCGGAGCCGATGACGCGCGAGGCGCCCTTGAGCCTGGCGATCTGGCCGACCTGGCTGCCGACGGCGCCGGCCGCGCCGGAGACGAAGACCGAGTCGCCCTCCTTGAAGGAGGCGACGCGCAGCAGCCCCGCGTAGGCGGTGAGGCCGGTCATGCCGAGGACGCCGAGGTACGTGGAGAGCGGCGCGGCGTCGGGGTCGACCTTGACGGCCTGCTTGGCGTCCACGACGGCGTACTCGCGCCAGCCGAGGAAGTGCAGGACGTGGTCACCGACGGCGATGCCCTCGGCGTTCGAGGCGACGACCTCGCCGACCGCGCCGCCCTGCATGGTCTTGCCCAGCTCGAACGGCGCGACGTAGGACTTGGCGGAGCTCATGCGGCCGCGCATGTACGGGTCGACGGAGACGTACGCGTTGCGCACCAGGACCTGACCCGGCCCCGGCTGCCGCACCTCGGCCTCGACCAGGGCGAAGTCCTCGGGCTTCGGCCAGCCGACCGGACGGCTGACCAGGTGCCATTCACGGTTGACGGCGGGGAGCTGGGGGGTCTCGGACATGAGGGTGCGCCTTTCACGGGGGGCGAGCGGCTCTGGCGGTTTCAGCGATGGAGCATCGACGGCAACAAGTACTTCATTACCTGAAACAACCATGCGCCTGAATATTTCATGATGTCAAGTAACGGGGTACGCTCGGAGGCATGGCCACCCAGAAGAGACCCCGGATCGACCCCTTGACCGTGGAGGTCGTCGAGCTGATCGGCACGGTCGTGGCCCGCTACCACGACGAGTACGAGGACGCCGCGGCCGAGCACGCCCTGACCGGCGCGCAGGCGCGGCTGCTGAGCCTGCTCTCACTGGAGCCGCTGCCCATGCGCCGTCTGGCGCAGAAGCTGCGGTGCGAGCCGTCGAACGTCACGGGGATCGTGGACCGGCTGGAGGCGCGGGGGCTGGTGGAGCGTCGTCCCGATCCGGCGGACCGCCGGGTGAAGCTGGCCGCCGCGACGGCCGAGGGGCGCACGGTGGCCGGGGGTCTGCGCGACTCCCTGAAGTTCGCCCGCGAACCCCTCGCCGGCCTGTCGGAGCAGGAGCGGCTGACCCTGCGGGACCTGCTGTCCAGGATGCTGGAGCCGGACGGCGCCACGGGCTGAGCGTCCCGCACGCGGGGCGCGGGAGGCCCGGAAGGCCGCTCCTGCCGGTGCGGCCCGATCCGAACGGCGGATCCTAGGCGCACCACCACAGGAAGCGGCTGCACGTCTCCGAAGGGCTGGGCTTCGGCGGCGCGGCCGAGGCCGTCGGGGCCGTCGTGGCGGGGGCGGAGGTATGGGGGGCCGAGGGGGCGGGCGCGGCCGTCGAGGGCCGGTCCGGGAGCGTGCCCGCGGTCGCCGACTGCACGTCCTTGGTGTCCTTCGCGCTCGTCGCGGACGCGGACACGGAGGGCGAACCGGAGGCCGAGGGCGAGGCCGAGGCGTCGGGCGTCCGGCCCGCCGAGGCGTCACCGGGGGCCGCAGTGCCGTCCTTCGGCTGCGCGGCGTCCTTCGCCTCCGCCGCCGAACCGTCGGGCGACTCGCCGCCGGCCGCCGCCGGGCTGGGCCCCAACCCGGGCGCGTCGACGCCGAGTTCGGCGAGGCTCAGGCCGCCCGCCGCGAGGACGAAGCCGGCCACGACGAACAGGGTGCGGCGGCGGCGCCTGCGGTGCGCGGCCGCCTTGCGGTCACGCCGGCTGGTACCGCCCTCCGCGTCCGGCGCCTCCGGATCATCGAGATCACCGGGGTCCC
Source organism: Streptomyces sp. NPDC005302 (assembly GCF_040607345.1). Classification (NCBI taxonomy): domain Bacteria; kingdom Bacillati; phylum Actinomycetota; class Actinomycetes; order Kitasatosporales; family Streptomycetaceae; genus Streptomyces; species Streptomyces sp. NPDC005302. The sequence continues at coordinate 194,044 of NZ_JBEXGN010000012.1, read as the reverse complement.
CCGGATCGCCTGAACTCCTGTCGCCGGGGACGGGGTCGGAGCCGGAGTCGGCACTGTACGAACTGCCGTCGTCGTACGAGGTGCCGTCGTCGTACGAGCCGCCGTCGCCGTACGGGGCTGCCGCGCCGTGCGAGGTGTTGTCGCCGTACGGGGCTGCCGCGCCGTAGGAGGTGTTGTCGCCGTACGCGGCTCCCGCGCCGTACGCGGCGCCGTAGGCCGGGCCGGCATCGCGTTCCCGCGCGCCGGGCCGTTCGGCGGGCACCCGGGGTTCTTCGACGCGGAGGGCCTCGACCGGGGTGCCGCACCCGGGACAGGCAAGGGCGCCGTTGAGGTGCCGTCGGCACGCGTGGCAGTAGTCCATGACGCGGGAAGACTAAGTTCGCTCTCGGTAACGTTCCTAGGCGCGCCTGTGAAAGTTCTGTGCGGAACCGGGAGTTCCGGCACGGCGGTAGGCGACACCCCCGCCCATTTCCCTCCATCCGCACCATCCGAGCGGCCCGCACACCCCTTCCCCGCACGTCGGCCCGCCGCACCACACTGTCCCGCGCGAGGCCCGTCGAAACCGTTCTGTGCGCGAACCATTGACACCCCCCGGGCCGCTTCCTTACTGTCACGCCAGCATTTCGAACGTGTGACGAAATTTCGAACAGAGAAGCACAGGGGGCAACTGCCGTGCGCATCACGGGAATCACCACACACGTGGTCGGGACACCCTGGCGGAACCTGACCTACGTCCAGGTGCACACCGACGAGGGCATCACCGGAGTCGGCGAGACCCGGATGCTGGGCCACACCGACGCGCTGATCGGCTATCTGCACGAGGCCCGGACCAATCACATTCTCGGCTCGGACCCCTTCGCTGTCGAGGACCTGGTCCGCCGCATGAAGTACGGCGACTACGGCCGCGCCGGCGAGATCGTGATGTCCGGTATCGCCGTCATCGAGATGGCCTGCTGGGACATCAAGGGGAAGGCGCTCGGGGTGCCGGTCTGGCAGCTCCTCGGCGGCAAGGTGACCGACCGGGTCAAGGCGTACGCGAACGGCTGGTACACCACCGAACGGACCCCGGAGGCCTATCACAAGGCCGCGCAGGAGGTCGTCGCGCGCGGTTACCGGGCCCTGAAGATCGACCCGTTCGGCACCGGCCACTTCGAGCTGGACCACGAGGCCACCCTCTACTCGGTGTCGCTCATCGAGGCGGTGCGCGACGCGATCGGTCCGGAGACCGAGCTGATGCTGGAGATGCACGGCCGGTTCTCGCCGTCCACCGCGGTCCGGCTGGCCCGCGAGCTCGCGCCGTTCCAGCCGGCGTGGCTGGAGGAGCCGGTGCCGCCGGAGAACCTCAAGGCGCTGGAGAAGGTGGCCGCCAAGGTCGACATCCCGGTCGCCACCGGTGAACGGATCCACGACCGGATCGAGTTCCGCGAACTCTTCGAGAGCCAGGCCGTCGACATCATCCAGCCCGACGTCGGTCACATCGGCGGCATCTGGGAGACCCGCAAGCTCGCCGCGGCCGCCGAGGCGCACTACGTCCTGGTGGCGCCGCACAACGTCGGCGGCCCGGTGCTGACCGCCGCCTCCCTCCAAGTCGGCTTCAGCACACCGAACTTCAAGATCCTGGAGCACTTCAACGACTTCGCGGACGCGGAGATCAAGAAGGTCGTGAAGGGCGCCCCGCAGGTCGTGGACGGCTACTTCGAGCTGTCCCACGAGCCCGGCCTCGGCGTCGAGCTGGACGTCGACGCGGCGGCCGAGTTCCCGCAGCAGCAGGCCCGGTTCGACCTCTGGGCGGACGGCTGGGAGCAGCGCAGGCCCAAGGCGGACGGATGAGCACCGCGGTCGTCGTCGACCGGCCCGGCGAGCACCGGCTGGTCCCGCACGAGCCGGTGCGGCCCGCGGCGGGCGAGGCACTCGTGCGGGTGCACGCGGTCGGCATCTGCGGCAGCGACCGCGAGGTCTACCAGGGCAACCGGCCCGAGGGGTACGTGCGCTACCCCCTCACCCCGGGCCACGAGTGGTCCGGGACCGTCGAGGAGGTCGGTGCCGGTGTCCCCGCGACGCTCACCGGCCGCAAGGTCGTCGGCGAGGGCTTCCGCAACTGCCAGGTCTGCGACCGCTGCCACGCGGGCGAGACGACACTGTGCACGGCGGGGTACGAGGAGACCGGCTTCACCGTTCCCGGCGCGATGGCGGCCACGCTGACGCTCCCGGCCCGGCTGCTGCACGTGCTGCCCGACGCCGCCGACCTGACCGCCGCCGCCCTGCTGGAGCCGGCCGCCTGCGTCGCGGCTGCCGCGCTGAAGGCGAACGCGCTGCCCGGTGAGCGGGTGGCCGTGGTGGGCACCGGAACGCTCGGGATGTTCGCGGTGCAGTTCCTCCGGGCGGGCTCCCCCGCCGAGCTGCTCGTGGTGGGCACCCGCCCCGACCGGGCGGCGCTGGCGAAGGAGTTCGGCGCCACCGGATTCCGTACCCGCGACGAGGAACTCCCCGGCGGCTTCGACGTCGTCGTGGAGACCGCGGGGTCCGCGTCCGCCGCGCGCACCGCCGCCTCCCTGCTGCGGCGCGGCGGACGCCTGGTCCTCACCGGGATCCCGGCGCCCGGCGCGGAGGGGCTCGACCCGACCGACCTCGTCGTACGGCAACTGGAGGTGCACACCGTGTTCGGGGCACCGCCGGAGGCCTGGGCGCACACGGTCCGGGTGTTCGGCGCCGGTCTGCTGAACCCGACGCCCCTGGTGACGCACGAGCTGCCGCTCGCCGCGTTCGCGGAGGCGATCGAGCTGGTGGGGTCCGGTGACCCCGAGGTCGGCAAGGTCCTGCTGAAACCGTGACCGCCCGAGCCGTACGCCGGTGCGGGGCCTCCTGACAGCCCCGTACCGGCGTACTCCCCGGGCCTCAGCACACCCAAAGACGCGAACCTTGTCCGAAATATCGAACATGAAGGACGGCTTGTGACGACCGATGCCTCTCCCACGGCAGCCCGGCGACCCGGCGAGCGGGCGCTCGCCGCGCTCGGCCTGGGCGCGCCCGCCCTCTCCCCCGCCGACGCCTCGCCGCACGCCTTCCCGGGAGGCGGCCGCTGGCGCACCGAGGTGCCCTCCGTCGAGGGACCCGAGGCGCTGGCCGCGGTGCTCAAGGAGTCCTCGCGGCTCGACGTGCCCATCCACCGGATCAGCCAGGGCAGCGGTGTCTGGATGCTCACCGACGCCGAGATCACCGAGATGGTCGAGGCCACCGGCGAACGCGACATCGAGCTCTGCCTGTTCACCGGTCCGCGCGGCACCTGGGACATCGGCGCCTCGGTCCGCACCGACTCGCGCGGCGGGGGGCTGCGCGCCCGCGGTCACGACGCCGTCGCCGGCTGTGTGGAGGACGCCGTCCGTGCCACGGAGCTGGGGGTGAAGTGCCTGCTCGTCGCGGACGAGGGGGTGCTGTGGACCCTGCACCGGGCGCGCACCGCGGGGATCATCCCGGCGGACACCACGCTCAAGGTCTCGGCGCTGATCGGCCCGGTCAACCCGGCCGCGTACGCGGTGTACGAGCACCTCGGGGCCGACTCGGTCAACGTGCCGAGCGACCTGACGCTCGGTCACCTCACCGAGATCCGGCGGATCTCCGCCGCCCCCATGGACATGTACATCGAGGCCCCCGACGACCTCGGCGGGTACGTGCGGATGTACGAGGTCGCCGAGCTGATCCGGCGCGGCGCACCGCTCTATCTGAAGTTCGGGCTGTCCAAGGCCCCCGGGATCTACCCCTACGGCACCCATCTGCGGGACCTGACCCTGAGCACCGCCCGGGAGCGCGTACGGCGCGGCCGGCTCGCGCTCGACCTGCTCGCCCGGCACGGCGCGGACGGCGACATGGCGCCGCTCGGTTCCCGCACGCCCGGCCCGCTCCACCGCTTTCCCACCGATGTCACCCCGCTCTGACCCGCTGCCCTCTCTCAACGACGAGAAGAACAAGGACTGATCATCATGCGCAACCGCAGAGCCGCCCTCGCCGCCATCGCCGGCGCCGCCTCCCTCGCCCTCACCCTGTCCGCCTGCGGACAGGACAGCGACGGCGGCAGCGACGACAAGTCGGGCAGCACCAAGGGCGCCACGATCGGCATCTCGATGCCGACCAAGTCGTCCGAGCGCTGGATCGCCGACGGCAACAACGTGGTCAAGAACCTCCAGGCGAAGGGCTACAAGACCAAGCTGGCGTACGGGGAGGACGACCCGGACCAGCAGGTCTCGCAGATCGAGAACATGATCACGCAGGGTGTGAAGGCGCTGATCATCGCCGCCATCGACAACAAGTCGATGAACAACGTGCTCCAGCAGGCCGCCGACGCCAAGATCCCGGTGATCTCCTACGACCGGCTGATCCTCGGCAGCAAGAACGTCGACTACTACGCGTCGTTCGACAACACCAAGGTCGGTGAGCTGCAGGGCGGTTACATCGTCGACAAGCTCGGCCTGAAGGACGGCAGCAAGAAGGGGCCGTTCAACATCGAGCTGTTCGCCGGCTCCAACGACGACAACAACACGAAGTACTTCTTCCAGGGCGCGATGAACGTCCTCCAGCCCTACATCGACAAGAAGCAGCTCGTCGTGAAGTCCGGGCAGACCAACCTCACCCAGGTCACCACGCTGCGCTGGGACGGCGGCACCGCGCAGAAGCGCATGGACGACATCCTCACCTCGGCGTACAAGAGCGAGCACGTCGACGCCGTGCTGTCGCCCTACGACGGCATCTCGATCGGCATCCTCTCGTCGCTGAAGTCGGACGACTACGGCTCCAAGAGCAAGCCGCTGCCGGTGGTCACCGGCCAGGACGCCGAACTCGCGTCGGTGAAGTCGATCATCGCGGGCGAGCAGACGCAGACCGTCTACAAGGACACCCGCAAGCTGGCGACGGTGGCCTCGAACATGGTCGACGCGGCGCTCAAGGGCAAGAAGCCCGAGATCAACGACGACAAGACCTACGACAACGGCACCAAGGTCGTCCCCGCGTACCTGCTGCAGCCCGTCAGCGTCGACAAGTCCAACTACGAGAAGGAGCTCGTCGACACGGGCTACTACAAGGCCACCGACCTCAAGTAACCCCCGCCCCCTACTGATTGGAAGGCACGACCATGGCGGGACCCGTCCTGGAAATGCGCTCGATCGTCAAGACCTTTCCCGGCGTCAAGGCGCTGTCGGACGTCACTCTGACCGTCCAGCAGGGCGAGGTCCATGCCATCTGCGGGGAGAACGGCGCCGGCAAGTCGACCTTGATGAAGGTCCTCTCCGGCGTTCACCCGCACGGGAGTTACGAAGGGGACATCCTCTTCGATTCGGAGGTCTGCACCTTCAAGGACATCAGGGCCAGCGAGCAGCACGGCATCGTGATCATCCACCAGGAACTGGCCCTGGTTCCGTACCTCTCCATCGCCGAGAACATCTTCCTCGGCAACGAGCACGCCACCCGCGGGCTCATCAGCTGGACCGAGACCCTGCGGCACGCGTCCGAACTGCTGCGGCGGGTCGGGCTCGACGAGAACCCGCAGACCCGCGTCGCCGACATCGGCGTGGGCAAGCAGCAGCTCGTCGAGATCGCGAAGGCGCTGTCGAAGAAGGTGAAGCTGCTCATCCTGGACGAGCCGACCGCCGCCCTGAACGACGAGGACAGCGGCAAACTCCTGGATCTCATCCTGGAGTTGAAGAACCAGGGCATGACCTCGATCATCATCTCCCACAAGCTCAACGAGATCGAGCGGGTCGCGGACTCGGTGACCATCCTGCGCGACGGGCGGACCATCGAGACGCTCGACGTGAAGGCCGCGGAGACCACCGAGGACCGGATCATCAGCGGCATGGTGGGCCGCGACCTGGAACACCGCTTCCCGGAACGCACCCCGCACCACCCCGAGGCGGGCGCCGCGCCCGCCCTGGAGATCCGCGACTGGACCGTGTTCCACCCGATCGACCAGCAGCGCAAGGTGGTCGACGACGTGTCGATCTCCGTGCGCCGCGGCGAGATCGTCGGCATCGCCGGGCTCATGGGCGCTGGGCGCACCGAACTCGCGATGAACGTCTTCGGGCGCGCCTATGGCCGCTACGCGGGCGGCACGGTGCTCAGGGACGGCAAGGAGATCCGGACGAAGACCGTGTCCCAGGCGGTCGGTCACGGGATCGCGTACGTCACCGAGGACCGCAAGCACTACGGCCTCAACCTCATCGACACGATCAACCGCAACATCACGCTCAGCGCGCTGGGCAAGGTCGCCCGGCGCGGGATCGTCGACGAGCACGAGGAGCGGCAGGTCTCCGAGGGGTTCCGCACCTCCATGAACATCAAGGCGCCGACCGTCTTCGAGCCGGTGGGCAAGCTGTCGGGCGGCAACCAGCAGAAGGTCGTCCTGAGCAAGTGGATCTTCGCGGGGCCCGAGGTGCTGATCCTGGACGAGCCGACCCGCGGGATCGACGTGGGCGCCAAGTTCGAGATCTACACGGTCATCGACCGGCTGGCGGCCGAGGGCAAGGCCGTCGTCTTCATCTCCTCCGAGCTGCCGGAGCTGCTCGGCATGTGCGACCGCATCTACACGATGGCAGCGGGACGGCTGACGGGTGAGTTCTCGCGGGCGGAAGCCTCGCAGGAATCGCTGATGCGTCAGATGACCAAGGACAAAGAGGTAACCCGATGAGCACGGATGTGACCGCCAAGACGCCGGCCCCCGCGCCGGCCGGCAAGAGCGGCTCGGACACGGGAGAGAGCCTGCTCCAGCTGATGCTGGACGGCATGCGCCGCAACATGCGGCAGTACGGCATGCTGTTCGCCCTCGGTCTGATCGTGGTGCTGTTCGCCGTGTGGACCGACGGTGACCTGCTGCTGCCCCGCAACGTCTCCAACCTGGTGCTGCAGAACAGCTACATCCTGATCCTCGCGATCGGCATGATGCTCGTCATCATCGCGGGCCACATCGACCTGTCGGTCGGCTCGCTGACGGCGTTCGTGGGCGCGATCGGCGCCGTGCTGATGGTCAACCACGACCTCTCCTGGCCGCTCGCCCTGGTGCTGTGCCTGGCCATCGGCGCGGCCGCGGGCGCGGCCCAGGGCTTCCTCATCGCCTACCTCGGCATACCGTCGTTCATCGTGACCCTCGCGGGCATGCTGACCTTCCGCGGTCTGACCGAGATCTTCCTCAAGGGCCAGACGATCGGCCCGTTCCCCGAGGGTCTGCAGAAGGTCGCCAACAGCTTCCTGCCCGAGGTCGGACCCGACACGAACTACCACAACCTCACGCTGCTGCTCGGCCTCGCCCTGATCGCCTTCGTGGTGTTCCAGGAGGTCCGCGACCGCAAGCGGCAGCAGGAGTTCTCCCTCGACGTCCTGCCCCGCAACCTCTTCCTGCTCAAGCTCGTCGCGCTGATCGCCGCGGTGTTCACCGTCACCCTGCTGCTCGCCAGCTACAAGGGCGCTCCGGTGGTCCTGCTGATCCTCGGTGTGCTGGTCGCCGGCTTCGGCTACCTGATGCGCAACGCGGTCATCGGCCGGCACATCTACGCGATCGGCGGCAACCTCCCGGCGGCGAAGCTGTCGGGCGTGAAGGACAAGAAGGTCACCTTCCTGGTCTTCCTGAACATGGGCATGCTCGCGGCCCTGGCGGGTCTGGTCTTCGCCGCCCGCTTCAACGCGGCCTCGCCCAAGGCCGGTCTGAACTTCGAACTCGAAGCGATCGCGGCCTCGTTCATCGGCGGCGCGTCGATGAGCGGCGGCGTGGGCACGGTCCTCGGCGCGATCATCGGCGGTCTCGTCCTGGGCGTGCTGAACAACGGCATGAACCTCGTCGGCGTCGGCAGCGACTGGCAGCAGGTCATCAAGGGCCTGGTGCTGCTCGCGGCGGTCGGCTTCGACGTGTGGAACAAGCGCAAGGTCGGTTCGTAAGTCGGCCGGGCCCCGCCCGTCCGGGCGGGGCCCCTTCCAGTGCAGGAGCCGCACATGGACATGAGCAGACGTACGGTCATCGCAGCGGCAACGGCGGCGGGGCTCACGGCCGCCGCCGGTGTCGGAACGGCGCACGCCTCCGGAGGCGGCAGGCCCGCCAAGGAGGTCTTCGGCAGACTCGCCGACGGGACGACGGTCCACCGGTGGTCGCTGGAGAACGGCGGCACCCGCCTCAAGGTCCTGTCGTACGGCGGGATCGTCCAGTCCCTGGAGATCCCCGACCGGCACGGCCGGTACCGCAACGTCGTCCTCGGCTTCGCCGGTCTCGACGACTACGTCGCGAAGAGCCCCTACTTCGGGGCGCTGATCGGCCGGTACGGCAACCGGATCGCCAAGGGGCGGTTCACTCTCGACGGCACCACCCACCAGCTCTCCGTCAACGACGGCGTCAACAGCCTGCACGGCGGCGCCCAGGGCTTCGACAAGCGGGTCTGGGACGTGGCGGGCTTCACCTCCGGCACCGACGTCGGGCTCGTCCTGCGCTACACCAGTGCCGACGGCGAGATGGGCTACCCCGGCACACTGCGCGTCAAGGTCACCTACACCCTGAACCGGCACGGCGACTGGCGCATCGACTACGAGGCGACCACCGACCGGGCCACCGTCGTGAACCTCACCAGCCACGTCTACTGGAACCTCGCCGGTGAGGGCAGCGGTTCCATCTACGACCACGAGCTGGAGATCGCCGCCGCCCGCTACACCCCGGTCGATTCGGGCCTGATCCCGACCGGCGAGCTGGCGCGGGTCGCGGGCACGCCGTTCGACTTCCGCCGCGCGAAGACGGTCGGCGAGGACATCCGGGTGGGCCACCAGCAACTCCTGTACGGCCAGGGCATCGACCACAACTGGGTCCTCGACAAGGGCATCTCCGCCCGGCCCGAGCACATAGCGACCCTGCGCGACCCGTCCTCGGGGCGCCGGCTGAGGATCGCGACCACCGAGCCGGGCCTGCAGTTCTACTCGGGCAACTTCCTGGACGGCACCCTGCTCGGCACCGGCCGTCGCATCTACCGCCAGGGGGACGCGCTGTGCCTGGAGACCCAGCACTTCCCGGACTCACCGAACCGTCCGTCGTTCCCCTCGACGGTGCTGCGACCGGGGCACACGTACCGGACGAGCACCGTGCACACCTTCGGTCCGTGACCGACCTTCACCACCGGTTCACCGACTCCCCACGATTTCCCGCCGATTGAACAGCGCCACCTCCGCATCCGTATGGAAGGGCGGCCCGTGCTCCCCCGCACGGGCCACCCCACGTCCGAGGGCCCGTCCTCCCCAGCGGGCCCGCCCCCTACGGAGGTTCCATGGCAGGCAATGTCACCTCGCTCTTTCGCGGCACCGCGGCGCACAGCCCGTCGATGGCCGCACTGACGCGGGAGGGTGACGGAGCCGGACCCGTGGACTTCTGCATTCCGTGCAACCCGTACTTCCCCACTCCCGCGATGTTCGACGAACTCGCGGGCCGGCTACGCGAGATCATCACCTACTACCCGAGCAGCGCCGACACCATCACCGCCGAACTGTGCTCGCTGCTCCGGCTTCCTCCGCAGTGCGTCGCGATGGGCAACGGCTCCACCGAGCTGATCACCTGGATCGACCACCTGCTGGTCCGGGAGTCCCTCGCCATCCCCGTCCCCACGTTCGGCCGCTGGACCGACCAGCCCATGGAGACCGGCAAGCGGGTCGACATGTTCCCGCTCCAGGAGTCCACCGGCTTCGCCCTCGACCTCGCCGCGTACGCGAAGTTCATCCGGGCCCGCGGCACCCGGGTCGCCGTCCTGTGCAACCCGAACAACCCCGACGGCGGCTTCCTGCCCCGTCAGTCCGTCATCCAGTTCATGGACGCGATGGCCGACCTGGACCTGATCGTCATCGACGAGTCGTTCCTGGAGTTCGCCGACGCCGAGTCCGAGCCGAGCGTCGTCGAGGACGCGGTGATGCGGCCCAACGTCATCGTGCTGCGCAGCCTCGGCAAGAACTTCGGGCTGCACGGCATCCGCTTCGGGTACCTCGTCGCGAACCCCGCCCTGGCCGGCAAGGTCCGCTCGATGCTGCCCAAGTGGAACCTCAACTCCTTCGCGGAGAGCGTGGTGTTCATGCTCAAGGAGCACGGCGCCGAGTACATGGAGAGCCTCCACATGGTCCGCCGCGACCGGCTCGACATGGCTCGCGAACTGGCCGCGCTGCCCGGCCTGACGGTCTACCCCTCGCAGGGCAACTTCCTCTTCGTACGCCTTCCCGTGGGCGCCGAGGGGACCGTGGTCCGGGACCGGCTGCTCACCGAGCACCGCATCCTGGTCCGCGAGTGCGGCAACAAGATCGGTTCGTCCAGCCGCTTCCTGAGACTCGTGGTGCGCCCCCAGGCCGACGTGCGTCGCCTGGTGTCCGGTCTGGAGCAGGTGCTCTACGGGTCCAGGAGGGGAGCCGCCGTACCGGAGCTGAGCACAGGGACCGGCTACAGCTCGGGTACGGCGGCCGTCGACCGTCTGGTCGGTGCCACCAACGGCGCAGGGATGCAGGGGCTGGCCGCCCAGGCGGGGGCCTGGCCCGGGACCGCCCCCCAGGTCCCGGCCGCCGCCCCCGCGCCCGTCCTGCCGCCCGCTCCGCCCGTGCGGCCGGCCGCCGCCGTGATCTTCCCCGACCAGCAGCCCGCGGCGGCCCAGAACCGCCCCGCCCCACAGCCGTTCGCGGCCGCCGCCTACGCGGCACCGCAGGCCGCGCCGCCGGGTGTGCCGCAGCCCGGCAGCTGGCCCGCGGCGGCCCAGGGACCGGGCGCGATGCCCGCGCAGATGCCGCCGGCCGCCGGCTGGAGTCCTGCCCAGCCGCCCGGCCTCCAGCCCGCAGCCGCGCAGGCGGGCATGCCCGGCATGCCGAACGCCGCGTCGCTCGGCGCGCAGGGCGGCCTGACGGCCGCTCAGGTCCGTGGCAGGACCCAGCCCGAACCCCCTCCCCCACCACCGTCGAACGGCGGCTGGGGAGCCGTCGGCGCGATGCTCTACAACCAGGCGGGCTGAACAGGCCACCCGCGACGGGCCCTTCGGCGGCCCGCGCACACCCCTGCCGGCTCCCACGTCCGGGGTCCCGGCCAGGGGCCGCCGACACACCGCCGGAACCAAAACGCAACCGGCCCGGCCCTGTGCGCCACCCGCCCCCGGGCCTACGATCGACGCTCTTCGTCTACGCGCGTCGAGAGTGGCGGGAACAGAGGTGGTGGCCGTGCGTCGCAGTGCCCGGATCATGGTGACGATGACGGCCGCGCTCGGCCTCACGGCGAGTGCGGCCGGCTGCGGAGCGGGGCAGGGGACCGAGGCCGCGGGGACCACCACGCTGACCGTCGTCGCGACCAACTACGGCGACAGCGTCCACAAGAACTCACAGGGCTACTGGGACCGCGTCGGACTCGCCTTCCAGGCCGCCCACCCCGGCGTGCGGGTGGTGACCACGGTCTACCCGGCCGGCACCGTGGACGCGAAGGTCGCCGCGCTGGTGAAGCGGGGCAAGGCGCCCGACATCGTGCAGAGCGGCAGCTTCGCCCAGTACGCGGCGGCCGGACAGCTCTACTCGGCCGACGAGGTGCTCTCGATCCCCGTGCAGGCCGGGTTCGTCCGCAGCCTCGCGGACGCCGGGAAGGTGAAGGGCATCCAGTACGCGATGCCGTTCACCGCGAGCACCCGGCTGCTCTACTACAACAAGGACCTGTTCCGGCGGGCCGGCCTCGACGCCCCCACCACCTGGCAGGAAATCGCCGCGGACGCCCGGGCGTTGAAGGCGCAGGGCGTGAAGTACCCGATCGCGCTGCCGCTCGGGCCCGAGGAGGCCGAGGCGGAGACGCTGGGATGGCTCCTCGCGGGCGGGGGCGGCTACACCGGCGGCGCCGGGGGCTACGACTTCGTCTCCGAGGCCAACGTCTCGGCGTTCACCTGGCTGAGGACGAACCTCGTCGAGCCGGGACTCACCGGCCCGGTGGCGCCCGGCAGGCTGAACCGGAGCGCGGCGCTCACCTCCTTCGTCGACGGCGAGGCCGGCATGGTGAACGCCCCGCTCTCGCTGATGCGGCAGATCGCCGACTCCTCGCAGAACGTGCCGTACGGCACCGTCGCGCTGCCCGGCAGCACCGGCAAGGAGGTGCCGACCATGGGCACCGCCGACTGGGTCGTCGCGTTCGAGCAGGGCGGGCACCGCGAGGAGGCGGGCGCCTTCCTCGACTTCCTGTACGGCGACAAGTACGTCCGCGAGCAGGCCACCGAGTACCAGCTGCTCCCGGTCACCGCGACGGTGGCCGAGGACCTGCGCGCCGACCGCCGCTACCGCGCCCTCTGGCACGGTCTCGACGCGCTGGACGGCATGGACCTGTACCCGCTCGCCGAGACGGACTGGGCGCGGGTGTCGACCTCGATCCGGTCGAGGATCGGTGCGGCCGTCGCCCCGGGCGGCGATCCGGAGGCGGTCCTGACGTCGATAGCGAAGACGGCCCGCTGACCCGGCCGGAGCTTCCCCCGCCGTGAGGGTTCCGCGGCGCGCGCGGGAGAGGAGGATGCCGTCGTCCGGCGGGCGACGGCGTCCGCCATACCGCCCATACCGCGTAATCCGCCCGCGCCGGGAACCTCATATGACCATGAAATGACCTGCCTGTGTGGACAATGGCCGCACCCTCCCCCGGGTGCTCGGGCCCGGCCCGGCCGGGGGTTCCCCATCGCCGTCCCCGGGAGGACCCGCATGGTGTTGAGCAGACGTACCTTCAGCGCACTCGCCGGCACCGCAGCACTCGGCTTCTCCCTCGGCGGCAGCGGCAGCGACGTGGCGAGCGCGGCCGGAAGGGCGGTCCTCGCGCCCACCGGTCCGGCCCCCGCGCCGCCCGGGGCCGACGGCCGGAAGCACACCGTCGGCTTCGACCGCTACTCGATGCTCGTCGACGGCCGCCGCCTGGTGATCTGGTCCGGCGAGGTCCACCCGTTCCGGCTGCCGAGCCCGTCCCTGTGGCGGGACGTCCTGCAGAAGCTGCGCGCCCACGGCTACAACACGGTCAGCATCTACGTCGCGTGGAACTACCACTCCCCCGCCCCCGGGACGTACGACTTCACCGGCGTCCGCGACCTCGACCTGTTCCTGCGCACCGCCGCCGAGACCGGGCTGTACGTCATCCTGCGCCCCGGCCCCTACATCAACGCCGAGGTGGACGCGGGCGGCTTCCCCGGCTGGCTGACCGCCACCCCGGGGGTGGCCCGCACCTCCGACCCGACGTATCTGAAGCACGTCGACCAGTGGCTGACCGCCGTCGACCGGATCGTCGCCCGCCACCAGTACACCGACGGCGGCGGCACGGTCGTCCTCTACCAACTGGAGAACGAGTACGACAACCACGTGACCGAGCCCGCCGGCCGCGACTACATGGCACACCTCTACGCGAAGGTCCGGGCCGACGGCATCGACGTGCCGCTCTTCCACAACGACAAGGGCCGCAACGGCCACTGGGCGCCGGGCACCTTCGACACCGGCGGCGAGCGGGGCCGTTACCTGTACGGCTTCGACGGCTACCCGTCCCCCTTCAAGACGCCGCCGGACTGGGGCCACTTCGGCGTCGGCGGCACGAAGGGCGGCGCGACCGCGAGCCCGGACACCCCCGGGTTCATCCCCGAGTTCGGCGGCGGCTGGTTCGACCCGTGGGGCGGCGCCGAGTTCGACGGCAAGGGGTACGCGGAGTCCCGCCGCACCCGCGACGCCGCCTACGAGCGCCGGTTCTACCTCACCAACCTCGCCAACGGCATCACCGTCCACAACGTCTACATGACCTTCGGCGGCACGTCCTGGGGCTGGCTGCCCGCACCGATCGTCTACACCTCGTACGACTACGGGGCCGCCCTCGACGAGGGGCGGCAACCGACCGAGAAGCTGACCCCCATGCATCAGATCGGCCAACTCCTCCACTCCGTGCCGGAGTTGGCGAAGCTGGACCGCGCCGAGGCGATCCCGTCCGACGACCTGGGCGCCGATCTCGGCATCAAGACCTACCACCTGGTCAACCCGGACACGAAGGCGCACGTCCACGTGCTGCGCAACGACTCGGCCGCCGAGGCGGTCGCCTCGGTTCCGCTCGCGGGCACGACCGTCCCCGTGCCGGTGCCCGGCCTCGACGCGAGACTCCTCGTCACCGGGATCTCCCTGGGGCGGCGGACGCTGCGGTACTCGACGGCCCAGCCGATGCTCCGTCTGACCGCCGGACGCCAGGACATCGCCGTGTTCACCGGCCGCTCCGGAGAGTCGACCCGCACCTGCCTGGACGTGGCGAGCGAACCGACGGTCACCGTGCTGGACGGCACCGCACGGCACGGCTTCGAGGACGGCGTGCTGCGGATCGACGCCCGGCTGGACGGCGTCACCCGCGTCCTGGTCGAGGGCGGCGGCGTCACGGCCCCCCTCCTGCTGCTGCTCGCCGACGACGAGAGTTCCCGCCGGCTGTGGCGCTACGACACCCCGTCGGGCCCGGTCCTGGCGCGCGGCCCGGCGCTGCTGCGCACGGCGGCCCTGCGCGGCAGCACCCTCCATCTCACCGGGGACACCGTGGACGCGGCGGACCTGGAGGTGTGGGGGCCGCGCGGAATGACCGAACTCGTCTGGAACCAGGGCACGTTGCGGGCCCGTGCGACCACCTCGGGGAGTCTGCGCGCCGAGCAGCGGCTGCCCGGGGTGCCGTCGGTGCGGCTGCCCGCCCTGACCACCTGGCGCCGGTCCGCCGAGAACCCCGAGTCCGCCGCCGACCACGACGACTCGGCGTGGCGGGTCGTCGACCGGAAGACCTCGCACAGCGTCACCCCCGTCCCCGCCGGGCAGCCCGTGCTGTTCGCCGACGACTACGGCTTCCACTACGGAGACGTCTGGTACCGGGGCCGCTTCGAGGACGCCGGTGACGCCGAGTCCGTGGCGCTCTCCTATGTCGCGGGCGCCCAGGGCCTGTTGATGGCGTGGCTGGACGGCGAGCCGCTGGGTACGCACCGGATGCCGGTGCCGGACAAGAAGACCGTGCGGCAGGGGACCTGGTCGGCCACCGCGACCTTCCCCGTCCGACCGCGGCCCGGCCGGTCCCACGTGCTGTCCGTGCTGGTCCGCCGGATGCAGCACGACGAGGACGGCAGGGCGAACGACAGCCACAAGGCCGCCCGCGGACTGACGGCCGTGACCTTCGCCGGCGCCGCCCCCGCGATCGGCTGGCGCATCCAGGGCGAGGCGGCCCCCGACCCGGTGCGCGGGCCGCTCAACAACGGCGGCCTGCACGGGGAACGGCACGGCTGGCATCTGCCCGGGTTCGCCGACGGCGGCTGGAAGCTCGTGGACCTCCCGCGCGCCGAGAAGCGGCAGGGCGTCACCTGGTACCGCACCGGGTTCCGGCTCGCCGTCGAGAGCGGCGTGGACGCCTCGATCGGCCTCACCCTCACCGACGACGCGGCCCGCGCCTACCGCGTCCAGATCTTCCTGAACGGCTGGAACATGGGCCAGTACATCAACGACGTGGGCCCGCAGCACACGTTCGTACTGCCCAACGGGGTGCTGCGCACCCGGGGGTCCAACACACTGGCCCTCGCCGTACTGTCCGACGGGACCACCCCGGCGGGCCCGGGGCGGGTGGAACTGACCCTGCTGGGCAGCGCCGCCGGAGGGGTTCCGGTGACCCCGGTCGACTCCCCCGGCGCCCCCCGGTAGGCCCGGCGGCGGCGCTATCCGGCGAACGGCGGCTGCCGCAGGCCCTTTCCGGCTCCCGGGACCACCAGCAGGGAGCCGGACAGCGGGTGGGGACGGCTCATACCGGTGCGGGCGGTGGTGATGTAGAGGTCGGTGAGGCCGGTGCCGCCGAAGGCGCAGGCCGTGGGGCGGCGGACCGGCAGGGGGACGACCCGGTCGAGTCCGCCGTCCGGCGTGTAGCGGCGGACCGCTCCGCCGTCCCAGAGGGCCACCCAGACACCGCCGTCGGCGTCCACGGTCAGGCCGTCGGGAAAGCCGTCCTCGATGGTCGCGAACACCCTGCGGTTCACCGGAAGCCGGTCGTCGTCCAGGTCGAACACGTCGACGCGGCGGGTCGGCGAGTCCACGTAGTAGACGCGCCGGCCGTCCGGACTCCAGCCCGTGCCGTTGCTGACGGCGACGTCGTCGAGGATCGGGCGGACCGTGCCGTCGGGTGCGATCCGGGTCAGGGTGCCGCCGCCCGGCGCCTCGTCGTAGCGCATCGTTCCGCACCACAGCGAGCCGTCGGGGGCGACGGCCGCGTCGTTGGCCCGGCGCCCCGGGACGGGTTCGCGGTGCAGCCAGCGGAACGGGGCCGCCGTGCCCGCGGGTCCGCCGGAACCCGTGGAGTCGCCCGACGTCGCCGGCGGGTAGAGGCCAACCCCGTCACGGAGGTTGACGACCAGGCCGCCGCCCGCGCGGGGCTTGGCCGCGCCCACGTGCTGCTCGGTGGCCAGCACCGTACGGCGGCCGGTGGCGGGATCGTAGGTATGGACGCGGGAGCCGAGGATGTCGACCCAGATCAGGCGGTCGGCCGCGCTGTCCCAGGTGGGACCCTCGCCGAGCGCGGCGTGGGCGCGGACCGCGACCTCGACGGCCGTCATCCCACGCTCCGGTGGCCGAGGCGCTCGGACAGTTCGGCCGCGCCCTTCGCGGCGAGCTGTTCCAGTTCGGCGCGGCGCTCGTCGCTCCAGCGGATCATCGGCACGGAGATGGAGAGCGCGGCGACGACCTGTCCCGTGCGGTCGCGGACGGGGGCGGCGACACAGCTGACGTCCGGGTTGGACTCCCTGTTCTCGACGGCGACCCCGTGGCGGCGGATCTCCGCGAGGGCCTCGCGCAGGGCTCCGGGTTCGGTGATGCTGTTGGGCGTCATGGCGACGAGGTCGGCGTCGTCGGGGATGCGCGCGGTCAGCTGCTGCTCGGGCAGCGAGGCGAGGAGCATCTTGCCGACGGAGGTGCAGTGCGCGGGAAGACGCCGGCCGGCCGCGGAGACCATGCGGACGGCGTGCGTGGAGTCGACCTTCGCGATGTAGATGACGTCGGTGCCCTCGAGGATCGCCACGTGCACGGTCTCGTCGCAGGTCTCGGCGACGGAGCGGGCGACCTGCTGGCCCTCGGCGGCGAGGTCGAGCTGCTCGGCGTACCGGCTGCCGAGCTGGTAGGGCCGGACGCCGAGGCGATAGCGTCCCGGCTGCCCGGGCACCTGCACGATGTACGAGCGGGCACAGAGGGTGGTGACCAGTTCGTGCACGGTGGTGCGCGGCAGCCGGAGCCGGCGCACGATGTCGGGGGCGGAGAGCGTGCCGTCCCCGTCGAGGAAGAGTTCCAGGATGTCCAGAGCCCGGGTCACGGCAGGTACGAGGCGTCCCACAGCCGGCCCCCTCCCATATGTTCGAAATTTCAACAGACGATCGGCATGACGAACACAGGCTAGTCATAGTGGGCTTGGGCGGGCAATGGGTGGGGCGGGGTCCCCGGTGGGCGCGCGCGGCGGCGGGGCGCGTGGGCCCGGCGGGGCGACGGCCGGGTGGCCGGGGCGGGCCGGGGGCGGCCGCCGCCGCGGGCGGGGCGTCAGCGGCGGGCGCGGGGGTCTCCCAGTTCGCCGCGCAGGCGCTGGGCCCGCAGGACGAGTTCGAGTTCGAACCGCCGGTCCGGGTCGTCGATCTCGTCGCCCCACAGTTCCCTGATCTGGCGCAGGCGGTAGCGGACGGTCTGCGGGTGGACGCCGAGCCGGGCCGCGACCTCGGGGGCGCCGCCGCGCGTCTCCAGCCAGGCCAGCAGCGTCTCCGCGAGCCGCCTGCCGTGCGTGGGCCCGCAGTGGGCCAGCGGTTCCAGGCAGCGCAGGGCGAGATCGTCGATCAGTTCCTCGGGCTGGAGGAGGACGAGTGCCTCGGTGTGCTCCGTGCAGTGCAGCACCTCTCCGCCGGGCAGGAGCCCCCGCTCCATGAGACGTACGGCGGCCTCGGCCCAGCGCAGCGACTTCGCGGCGTCGGCGAGCGGGACGGGCGGGCCGATCGCGCCGGACCATCCGGTCAGCGCCCGGTGCAGCAGTTCGGGCCGGCCCGCGGCGTCCGGCTCGGGCACGACCATGCGCGGCTGCTCGTACTCCATGTCGAGCAGCACGCTCTGGCCGACGGCGGGCGCGACCGCCTCGCGGGCCGGACGCAGCAGGACGCCGACGGCCAGCCTGCCCGGCAGCGGCCAGCCGACCCGGGCGGCCCGTTCGGCGAGGCCCTCGGCGAGGTCGCCCCGGGGGTGGTGTTCGGAGAGCAGCAGTTCCATGAGGCGCCGCTGGAGGCGGAGGCGTTCCCCGGCCTGCCGGGCGGCGGCCTCGGCGTAGCCGCGCACGGACTGGTCGACGAGACCGTCGAGGTACTCGTATCCGGCGTCGACCAGTTCGTACATCGCCGGGGGCGGGATGTCGACGCGCTGCCCGATCTCCGCGAAGCGGCGCCAGGCGAGCCGGACGCCGAGCCGGTAGATGGCCTGGAGGGAGTCGAGGCTGCGGCCGTGCAGTCCCTCGCCGCGGCCGAACTCCTGGAAGACCTCGGGGTGGACGCGCGGGCGGCCCTCGGCCGTTCCGAGGTGCTGCACGAAGACCTCGATGGCGCGGCGGATGCCGACGAGGGCCATCGGCTCGCCGGAGTCGTCGAGCACGAGCGGCAGATGCGGGTACTCCCGGCGGATCTCGCGCAGGATCTCCTCGGCGAGTCCGGGCGCCTCGGCCATGGCGACGGTGGCGAACTGCCGGACCTGGCGGCGCGGAACGTCGTGCCAGGCCGAGCGGGGCGTGACGGCTGCGGGGCGGGCCCGCGGTGTGCGGGCCGCCTTGGCTCCGGGCGTGCCCGGCGCGGGGGCGGCGGCCGCCTCCGCCGCGTCGGGGCCGGTGCGTCCCGACGGGCCGGTCCCGCTCCGCCCGGGCCCGGGGCCGGAGCGCGCGGCGCCCGGTTCCGGCCGCTCGCCGGGGCTGGTGTCGCGAGCCTCCGGTCGTTCCGTATCCCCCGGCCGTCCGGGACCGGCCGGGGACCGACGTGCCGGCTCACCGGTCG
The DNA here is from genome assembly GCF_040607345.1 of Streptomyces sp. NPDC005302. Lineage (NCBI taxonomy): Bacteria > Bacillati > Actinomycetota > Actinomycetes > Kitasatosporales > Streptomycetaceae > Streptomyces > Streptomyces sp. NPDC005302. Next base: position 175,025 of record NZ_JBEXGN010000012.1, on the reverse strand, counting down.
AGTCGGGGTTCCCGTTCCCGTCGCGGCGGGGCGGGTCCTTTGCGGGCACGCCGGATCCGGCCCGCCACAGCGGGTCCTCGGACTGTCGTGACAGCGCCGGCCGGGTGCCTCTGCGGCTCGGCACGGTCAGCGCTCCTGGGCGGCGTTCTGGTAGGTGATCAGCGGGGTGTTCGGCTGGTCGGGGGTCGCGTCGAGGAGCGCGACGATGCCGAGTGCGGCGCCCACGGCGAGTGCGGCGGAAGCCGCGACGGTGAGCGCGACGGCGAGCAGTCTGGACATCGCAGGGTCAGCCTCTCTGTCGGAGGTCGTCCCCACCCCGGAACCCGTGCGGCCGACGGCCGACAGGTCCCACGGACAGCGCCTGCGCCGGCCCCGCCCGGCAGGAGCCCAGTCTCGACAATGCATTGACACTCCGTCAAGGGTGCGCCTACGGTTCCCGGCCCATACCGCACGTGCACTTTCTCCCACGGTGTCGACGCATCCGTATCACCACGCACCAGCTGATATCACCGCTGCGTCGAGCCTCCTCAGCCCCTGGAGTGCCCGGATGCGCCGTAAGTTCTCACCCGTCTCCCTGATCCTCGTCGGCCTCGGTACCTTCCTGCTCGTGCTGGCGCCGATGCTCGCCTGGTACGTGGAACCACGTGCCGCCGTGAACCCGATCGACATCGACACGACCGCCGTCTACAAGGGCACCGGCAGCGTCTTCGACCTCGGCAGGGCCGAGACCGTGCCCGGCCAGGACATCACCGTGACCCAGGTGGTGCGCGGCGACGTCGCCGACAGCGAACGCAGTGGCCGGGCCGTCTGGGACGTGACGACGACGGTCGACACCGACGCCTCCCTGCCTGCGGCCGACCCGCACGACGCCCTGGAGTTCATGCCGGGCCGCTGGGTCACCGACCGGCGGTCCAACGAACCGGTGCACTGCTGCCAGGAGCACCCGTACTACGAGGGCGACGCCTATCTGAAGTTCCCCTTCGACGTGCGCAAACACGACTACCGGTGGTGGGACAACTCCCTGGGCGCGCCGGTCACCCTGCACTACCGGGGCACGAAGAAGATCCGCGGGTACCGGGGCTACCGGTTCACCGGGACCGTCCCCGCCACCCGGACCGGGACGCGGCAGGTGCCGGGCGCGCTGGTCGGGGAGCCGCAGCGCGGCCAGGTGCTCGCCGAGGAGTGGTACGCCAACCACCTCGTCGAGCTGGTCGTCGACCAGCGCACCGGGCGGGTGATCTACGCGCAGGTCGGTCCGCGCAAGACGCTGCGGGCCCCGGGCGGCACGAAGGACGAGGCGGTGCTCCTGGACAGCCGCAAGCTGGCCTTCACGGCGGCGACCCAGCGGGACCAGGTCGAGCAGGCGAAGACCGAGAGCGGCCAACTGCTGCTCCTGGGAACGACGTTGCCGATCGGTGCCGGTCTGCTCGGGTTCGTCCTGGCCGCGGCGGGGGCCGTTCTGCTGGTACGCGGGCGACGGGATCCCGGTTCGTCCGCTTCGCCCCCGTCCACGCTCACGATGTGATGTGCCGTCAGCTCCACAAAGCCCCGAAATTGTCATCTCGGTGAGTAGCCGACGCGAACGGCGCGGCGAAAACTGTCCACCCCACCCGAACACAGCGCATTCACAGCCCCGTTACAGCCGAGCGCCCCGCGTCCCCCGCCGCAGGGCGCACCACCGGCGTCACCCCGCGACGCCGGCCACGTCACCCACGGAAGGCACCCGAGGCGGCACGACCACCGAGGACCGGCGCCATGTCCCGCCCCCCACACTGAGTTCCGCACCCCGAGACGAGTTGGAGCACCCATGCCCCAGCACGTACCGTCCCCGCTGCGCACCGTGTCCCCGCGGACCGCGCAGTACCCTCCGGCGCCCTCCCCGTACCCGCGCCGCATCGTCTTCCTCGCCCGCCGCGATCTCGGCAACCCGGCGGCGGGCGGCTCCGAACTCCTGGTCGACCGGCTGGCCGAGGGGCTGACCGGGCTGGGCCACCAGGTCACCCTGGTGTGCGGTGGCCCCTCGTCGGGCCACGGCTACCGGGTCGTCTCGGCGGGCGGTGACCTCGGGCACTTCCTGCGCGCCCGGCCCGCCTTCCACCGCGAGGTCGGAGGATGCGACCTGCTCGTCGAGGTGTGCAACGGACTGCCGTACCTGGCCCCCCTGTGGCATCACGGGCCCACGCTCTGCCTGGTCAACCATGTGCACACGGACCTGTGGCCGATGCGGTTCGGCGGACCCCTCGCGCCCGCCGCCCGGCTCGGCCGGCGCCTCGAACACTGGGCGCTGGCCGGTGCCCAGCGCGGCAACCTGCTGGTCGCCGTCTCCCCGTCGACGGCTCTGGCGCTGCACGCGATCGGCGTCGAACGGGACCGTGTCCGCGTCGTCCACAACGGGGTGGAGGAGCCGGGGCCGCGTGCCGCGCGCTCGCCCGAGCCGCTGTTCGTCGCCGTGGGACGGCTGGTGGAGTACAAGCGGATCGATCTGCTGCTGCGGCTGTGGGAGCGGGTCCGGCCGGTCACCGGAGGCAGACTGGTGATCGTCGGGGACGGCCCCGAGCGCGAACGTCTCCGTCAACTCGCGGGCGAGGGGGTGGAGTTCACCGGCCATGTCTCCGAGGCGGAGAAGCACCGGCTGCTCTGCGCCGCCTGGCTGCTGCTGCACCCCTCCGCGGTGGAGGGGTGGGGTCTGGTGGTCACCGAGGCGGCCGCGCGGGAGACGCCGGCGATCGCCTTCGACGTGCCGGGGCTCCGGGACTCCGTCGTGGACGGCGAGACGGGTGTGCTGGTGCGCGGCGAGTCCTCCTTCGCGGCCGCCTGGTGCACCCTCGCCCTGTCCGCCCGCCGCCGCGCGCTGATGGGCCGGGCGGCCCGCGACCGTGCCGCCGCCTACCGCTGGAACCACACGGTCCGCCGGTTCCGGGCGGTGGCCGCGGAGGCGGTGAGGGGCTGGGCACCGTGACGGCCACCGGACGCGGACCCGGCGCCGCGGGCGCCGCCTTTCCCGGCGGCCCCGGACCCGCCGGGGGCACCGGGTTCAAGGACCCCTCCCTGCGCCGTTCCCTCGCCCTGTTCCGGGCCTTCCTGCACGAGCAGGACGACCCCGCCGCCTGCTACGCGCTGCTCGCCCGCGACGCGGCCGACCAGGTCGAGGCGGTGTACGGGGCCGTCGACGGCCGGACCGTGGTGGACGTCGGGGGCGGCGGCGGCTACTTCACCGAGGAGTTCCGGCGGCGCGGCGCCCACGCCTACCTCTTCGAGCCGGACGTACGGGAGTTGGGGGCGAAGCCGGCCGGCGGGGCCGTCGTCGCGGACGGCTATCTGCTGCCGCTCGCGGACGGGGTCGCCGACGTCTGCTTCTCCTCCAACGTCCTGGAGCACGTGGCCGATCCGCAGACCTTCCTCAGCGAGATGGTCCGCGTGACCCGCCCGGACGGACTGATCTACGTCGCGTTCACCAACTGGCTGTCCCCGTGGGGCGGTCACGAGTGGGCGCCCTGGCACTACTTCGGCGCCGAGCGGGCCCGCGCCCGCTACCGGCGCCGTACGGGCAGGCCCGCCAAGCACACCCTCGGCGAGAACCTCTTCGCCGTGCACGTCGGCACCACCCTGCGGCAGGTCCGTGCCCGCGACGACGTCACCGTCGTCTCGGCGCGCTCCCGCTACTGGCCCTTCCTCGCGGAAGCCGTCACCAAGGCACCGGGGCTGCGCGAGTTCGCCACCTGGAACCTCCTCCTCATCCTCCGGCGGTGTCCACCATGACGAGCACGGTCCAGGCTCCTCCCCCGGCAGCCGTCCGCCCCGCAGCAGGCGCGTCCGGACCCCCGGAGGGGCCCCGCTCACGCCGGTGGCTGCTGGGGTTCTGGGCCGTGGTGTTCGCGCTGTTCCTCGCCGTGCACCCCGGGCGGGCGACCTTCGACACCAAGCTCGGGGTGTCGCAGGATCCCTGGCAGTTCCTGTCCGACCTGGGCCGGCTGTGGCACGACCGGGGCGGCTTCGGCGGCATCCAGGACCAGTACGTCGGCTACGCCTGGCCGATGCTGCCGTACTACGGGCTGTGCCGGCTGGTCCAGCTGCCGGTGTGGCTGGCGGAGCGGCTGTGGCTGTCGATCGTGGTGTCGGTGGCCTTCTGGGGGGCGCTCCGGCTGGCCGAGCGGCTGGGGACCGGCAGCCGCGCGTCCCGGCTGCTCGCCGCCGTCGCGTACGCGCTGTGGCCGGTGTTCACCGTCGTCGTCGGGTCGACCTCCGCGGCCGCGCTCCCCGGCGCCTTCCTCCCCTGGGTGCTGCTGCCGCTCACCGACGCACGCCGCACCGCCCGGGTCGCGGCCCTGCGCTCGGCGCTCGTCGTGCCCTTCATGGGCGGGGTGAACGCCGCGGCCACCCTCGCGTCGCTGCTTCCCGTCGGGCTCTATCTGCTGTCGCGGCCGCGCGGGCGCCGGCAGCGGAGACTCATCGGCTGGTGGGTGCCGGGCGTGATCCTCGCGACGGCCTGGTGGTGGATCGCGCTGCTGCTGCTCGGCGCGTACGGCGAGAACTTCCTCCCGTACATCGAGACGTCGCAGACGACGACGGCCACCATGTCGGCCACCGAGTCGCTGCGCGGCGCGGGCAACTGGGTGGCCTACCTGCACTTCGGGGAGGCCTGGCTGCCGGCCGGCTGGTCCGTGGCGTCCTCCGTGGTCGTGATCGTCTGCTCGGCGCTCGCGGCGGGGCTCGGGCTCGCGGGTCTGGCGCGACGGGACCTGCCCGAACGCCGGTGGCTCGTGCTGACGGTGCTGTCGGTCGTACTCATCACCTGTGCCGGGTACGGCGGTTCGTTCGGGGCGCCCTTCCACGGCGTGGCCCAGGACTGGCTGAACGGCTGGCTCGTCCCCTTCCGCAACATCTACAAGTTCCAGACCGGTCTCGCCCTCGCCCTCGTCCTCGGCCTCGCGCATCTGGTGGGGGTCGCCACCCGGACGCGCGGTGCCCGGCCGGTGCGCGGCAGACGTCTCGCCCCGCTGATCGCGGCGGTCCTCGTGCTGCCCGGCCTCGCCTGGCCGTACCTCAACGGGGCGATCCTTCAGCCGGGTTCGTTCCGGGAGCTGCCGCGGTACTGGCACACCACCGCCGACTGGCTGGAGAAGTACTCGCCCGACTCCCGCGCCCTCGTCGTCCCCGCCACCGCGCACGGCATCTACACGTGGGGCTCCCCCATCGACGAACCCCTCGACGTGCTCGCCGACTCCCGATGGGCCGAGCGGGACTACGTGCCCTTCGGCACCCCGGGCAACCGGCGCGCCATGGACGCGGTCGAGCAGGCCCTGCTCACCGGCGGCGACGTCCCGGGGCTGGCGGACTACCTGAGCCGGGCCGGTCTGTACTACGTCGTGGTCCGCAACGACCTCGACCCCGACCAGCTCGGCTACGTCCCGACCGCGACGGTGAAGCGGACCCTGGAACAGTCGGGCTACCAGCGGGTCACCGGGTTCGGGCCGGTGACGACCGGCGGGCGGATCGCGAACGACACCCCGCTCCAGGTCGAGGGACTCTACCCGCGGCAGCGCGCCGTGGAGATCTACGAGCCGGCCGACGAGGCGGTGCCCCGGCCCGGGCAGGCCGGGCTGAAGCCGATCGCGGACACCGCCGTGGTCTCCGGCGGTCCCGAGGCGCTGCTCCCGCTCGCCGCCGACCCGGCGGTCCGGGGCCGTGCGGCCGTGCTGACCGGCGACAACCATCCCGGGCTCGGCACCGCGGGCGTGCAGATCGTGGGGGACGGGCTGCGGCGCGCCGACACCCGTTTCGGTCTGGTCGACGCGAACACCTCGTACACGTACACGCGCGACCAGCGCAACGACAGCGACAGTGTGCAGGACCCGGGGCGCGCGCCCCGGCAGATCCTGCCGACCGACGGCGTCGGGCACCAGACCGTCGCGGAACTGCGGGGCGCCCGGTCCGTCACCGCGTCGTCCAGCGGCAACTGGCTGTTCCATCTCCCGCAGTACGACCCGGTGAACGCCTTCGACGGCAACCCGGACACGGCGTGGGCGGAGGGCGCGGCCGGGTCGGCGAACGGGCAGTGGCTGCGGATCCGCTTCGACGGCTCCGTCGACGTGCCCGCCTCGTTCGACGTGATCCCGCTGCCGCAGGACGGTGTGCGCTCGGCGGCGACCCGGGTCAGGGTGGAGACGGAGAAGGGCTCCGCGTCCAGCTATCTCCTGCCCGACGGCAGGAAGCAGACCGTCAAGGCCCCGCCGGGGTCGACGAGTTGGCTGCGGATCACGATCACCGGATCGACCGCGCGGCGCGCCGGGCTCACCGGCGCGGGCTTCTCCGAGATCGGCCTCCCCGACGTGCGGGTGACCCGGCTGCTGCGGCTGCCCACGGACGCCGCCGGCGCGGACGCGACCTCCGAGATCGTCTCCCTGCACCGCTCCACCGACCCGACCGGGCTCTCCCCGACGGGCACCGAGGCGGGCCTGCACCGTGCCTTCTCGACCTCGACGGCGGGCACGTACACGCTGAAGGCGAGTGCCGTCCCCGTACCGGGCGCGGAACTCGACAAGCTGCTCTACGAGGTCGCGCCCGAGCAGCAGGGCCGGATCACGGCGACGGCGGATTCGACGTCGCGGCTCGGCGCGGGCGTGTCGGCGCGCAACCTCACCGACGGCGACCTGACGACGGCGTGGATCGCGGGCTCCGATCCGACGATCCATCTGAGCTGGCCGGGCAAGCAGCCGGTCTCCGCTGTCGTGCTGGCACCGGCGGGCGGTCTTTCGACCCGCCCGACGAAGGTCGAGATCAGTTCCCCGGACGGCGCGGCGGTCGTCGGGGTCGACGAGAACGGCTGGGCCCGCTTCGACACGATCACCACCGACCACCTCGACATCAGGGTGACCGGCACGGCCCGGCTCACCGTCCACAACCCCGTCGCCGGCGCCGGTCTGCGGCTGCCGGTCGGCCTCACCGAGGTGTACGTGCCGGGCCTCGACCAGTACCGCACCCCGCGGCCCGCCGGCACCCGCCCCTTCTCCCTGCCCTGCGGCAGGGGCCCGGTCGTGGCGGTCGACGGGAAGCTGTACGAGACGAGCGCGCAAGGGACCGTTCGGGACCTCATGGAACGCCGTCCCGTGGAGGTGACGCTCTGCCAGGAGGGGCGTGAGGGCGGTGACCTGAGCCTTTCGGAGGGTTCGCACCGGGTGGAGGCGGGCGACGGGGGGCCGCTCGCCGTGACGGACGTGACCCTGACCCGCGGGACCCCCGAGGAGGCCGGCAGCACGGAGCGGGGTCTGCGGATACGGGACTGGCTGGGCGACCGCCGCGAGGTGACGGTCGGCTCGGGCGCGGCCTCGTACCTGACGACGTACGAGAACTTCAACGACGGCTGGAAGGCCACTCTGGGCGGCAAGGAGCTGACCCCGGTACGGCTCGACGGCTGGCAGCAGGGCTGGCGGATCCCGTCCGGCGCGGGCGGCACGGTCACCCTGTCGTACGAGCCCGCAACGATGTACGAGGCGGGGCTGATCGCCGGCGGCGTCGGCATCCTGGTGCTCGTGGGCCTGGTGGTGTGGGGCCGTCGGACGCCCGGTCCCGACGAGCCGCAGCCGGTGCCGCCCGCACCGGGCATCTGGCTGGGCCTGGTCGCCCTCACCCTGGTCGGCGTCGTGATCGCGGGCTTCTTCGCCCTGCTGGTCCCGGCCCTCGCGCTGCTCGTCCGGCGCCGGCACACGCTCCTGGTCCCGATCGCGTTCCTCGCGCTCGCCGGGGCCGGTGCCGCCGCCGCGACGGGCGCGGGCTCGCCCCCTTCGGCGGGCGAGGGGGCGTTCGGCGGCGCCGCCCAACTGCTGGCCCTGATCGGCCTGTTCGCCGGCCTGGTCGGCGTGGCTGAGTCACGGGCGCGGGGCGTGCCGGCCACGCCCGGAGCGGCACCGGACCCCGCGCCTGCCCCGACGGCTCCGCTGCCCCGCCGGGAACGCGACGGGTCCCACGGTCCGCGCACCCTCCCGGCGGGCTTCAGGGCCCGCCGGGGAGCGGACCTGTCGAAACGGGAGCACCCCGATGCGGGGCCGGGCGGGGAGCGGCCCGCCGATCCGGAGGCCGAAGCGGGGGGTGCGGCCGGACCGGCCGGTGTGTCCGGCGCCCTCCCTCCATCCCGTACGTCCGGTGCGGGCGCCGCGGAAGTCCGGCCGGAGAAGGGCGCGCCCGGCGACGCCCATCACGAACTCCGGTCCGGAGACGGCGAGTCAGAGGCAGCGGACGCCGAAGTCATGCGCGTTCAAAGGCAGTCCGGGGAGCTCCCGTCCGAAGGGGCCGCCGGTTCGCCGGAGTCCGGGCGCTCCGAGCCCCGAGCGCGCACCCGGTCGGAGGAGCCCGGGATCGTCGCCGGGCCCACCGTGTCCGCGCGCGGGCCCGAACCGCTGCGGCGCGAGGACGATCCGGCGGGGGCACGGACCGCGCTCCGCGGACCGATCCGCGCGCCGGGGCGGCGGGCCGCGCTTCCCGAAAGGTTCCGGAAGGACCAGGGCAAGGAGCCGACCTCATGACCACGGTGGACCATCCCGCACGCGACGGCACGGGCGGCCCCGCGGGGCGCCCGACGCGCGTTCCGTTCCCGGTGGTGGACGAGGTCGCCCGGCACTGCCTCCAGGAGGCCGAGCCGGAGACCGTCCACATCGAGATCCATCTCCCGGGTCCGCTCGACCGGGACCGGCTGACGGCCGCGTTCACCGAGGCGCTGCGCCGCCACCCGCGGGTGCTGATGCGCGAGGCCCCGGGACGGTGGTACCGCCGCCGTTACGAATGGGAGCTGACCCCGGAGCCGGACACGGCAGTGGTGTCCTTCGCGCCGCCCGGCCGGGACTCCCTGCGGGCCGCGCGGACCAGGTGCCTGGAGGCGGCCCCGCCCCTGTCGGCGTCACCGCCCGTCCGCCTGGAAGTGGTGGAGGACGCGGGTCCGGCGGTGGGGAGCGGGGCGACGGACGCCGTGGGCGTCCCCGGCCGCGAGCACGCCCAGGACAGCGGCGGCACGGGCCCGCTGCCGCGGGGGGCGGGCCCCGGCCGCCAGGACACCGGCGGTGCGGGCGCGGGCGCCGGTCCCGGTGCCCCCGACGACGTCGGCGCGAGCAGCCGCGCGGGCACCGGCACGGTCCTCTTCCTCACCATCAACCACACCGCCCTGGACGGCCCCGCCTGTCTCCGGGTGCTCGCCACAGCGGCGGAACTGTACGGCGGCCGGGACAACACCCCGGCCGCGCCGCCCGTGCGCCCTCCGGACGCCGTCGAGCCCGGTGACGGAGACAGCCCGTCCGTGTGGACGCCGCCCGCCCGGGTCGCCCCCGGTGTCCCCGAGTCCACTCCGGGCAACGGCCTGATCGTCACCGAACTCGCCGTACCGCGCCGCCCCCAGGGCTCTCCGTACACGGTCAACGACCAGCTGATGGCCGCCACCGCGCTGACGGTCGCCCACTGGAACCGCGAACACGGCGCGCGGCCACGGCCGTTGCGCATCACGATGCCGGTGGACGACCGGCCGCGCGGCGCGGACATGCCGATCGGCAACGGGACCCGGCTGGTGGAGGTCACGTTCGCCCCCGCGGAGGTGGACGCCTCCCGCATGGGCGAGCTGCTGCGCCGCACCGCCCGGCGCACGCGCGCCCTGAAGGCGGCCGACCGGCCACAACTCGGGCACGGAGCGGCCTTGTTGACCTCGCCGGTCGTTCCGGTGGCCTGGCGGGCCGCGGTCACCCGGGGGCTGCGCAGGGCGGCCGGCCCGTGGACCTCGACCTGCCTGCTCAGCAACATCGGCCGCATCCCGTACGCCCTGGACTTCGGTGAGGAGGCCGGCCGTGCCCGGGCCGTCTGGTTCTCGGCGCCCGCCCGTACACCCCGCGGACTGACCGTCACGACCGCGTCCACCGCGGGGCGCCTGCACGTCTCGCTGCGCTGGTCGCGTTCGCTGCTCGGCCACGGCGACGGAGCCCACCTCCGCGACCTCTTCGAGCACTACCTGCACGCGACCGAGGAGACGGAGGCGAGCGGCCGATGACGACCCGCGCCCGGTCGGCGGAACCCGCCCCGGCCACCGCCGCACCGCACCGCCGCACCGGCGGACTCCGGGACTTCTACGAGGACCCGGCCGTCCCCGTCGCCTCCGGTACCGCGCGCACCCTGCGCCAGGCGCGGATGCTGGCCACGGCGCTCGGCCCGGCCACCTCGGGCGCGCGGACCGTGCTCGACATCGGCTGCGGCGACGGCACCGCCGCCCAGGCCGCGGCCCCGCTGCTCGCCGGGCACCGGGTGGTCGGCGTCGACTGGTCGCAGGACGCCCTGCGCCGGGCCCGCACCCGCGTCCCGTACGCGGTCCGCGGTGAACTCACGGGCGGTGGACTGCCGTTCGCCCCGGCGTCGGCGGACGCCGTGCTGTTCAGCGAGGTCGTCGAGCATCTCGTGGACCCGGACGGGGCGCTCGACGAGATCCGCCGGGTGCTGCGCCCCGGCGGGCACCTGATGCTGTCCACCCCGAACCTCGCCGCCTGGTACAACCGCGGGCTGCTGCTCGCCGGGATCCAGCCCGTGTTCTCCGAGGTGAGCCTGCGGGCCGTGCACGGCCGTCCCGGGCGGGAGGTCGTGGGTCATCTGCGGCTCTACACGGCCCGCGCGCTCCGGGAGTTCGTCGCCGCGTCGGGCTTCGAGGTCGTCCGGCTCGCGGGCGCCCCCTTCCACGGCGTACCGCGCCCGCTGCGTCCGCTGGACCGGCTGGCCTGTGCCGCGCCGTCGCTGTCCTCGATCCTGCTGCTGCACGCGCGAAGGACGTAGCCATGGTGTGGGGAGTGATCGCGGCGCTGCTCGCGAACGTGCTGTACAGCGGCGGATTCGTGCTGGAGAAGCGGGCGTTGGGCGCCCTGCCCGAGGTGGACTTCCGACGGCCCGCCCGGCTGCTGCGGCTGGTGCTCGGCAGCCCGCTGTGGATCGGCGGCTCGCTCGCGCTGGCCGCCGGGTTCGCCGCGCAGCTCGCCGTGTACCGCACCCTGCCGATCGCCGCCGCCCAGGGCATCTTCGTCTCCGGGCTCGTGCTGCTCGTGCTGCTCTCCTCCCGGCTGCTCGGCGAGCGGACCACGAGCCGGGAACGGTACGCGCTCGCAGCGATCCTGCTCGCCCTGCTGATGGTCGTGCTGTCCCTGCGCGAGGGCGCGGACACGGTGAGCCGCAGCGCTCCCGCCCCGCTGGTCCTCACCGTCTGCCTGCCGTCGCTCGCCCTGGGCGTGTGGCTGTACGGGCGGGCGGAGCGGCGCTCCCGGGAACCGCGCCGCGCACCGCCCAGCGGCGTCGCGTACGGGGTCGCGGTGGGCCTGTTGTACGGGGTGAGTTCGCTCGCCGTGAAGGGAGTGTCGAGCCGGCTGACGACCCACGACCCGACCGGCGCGGCCGTCGGCCTGCTGCGCTCCCCGTACCCCTATCTCCTGCTCTTCACGGGCGCGTTCGGCCTGGTCATGTCGCAGGCGGCGCTGCAGCGCTGCCGGGCGTCACTGATCGTGCCGGTCTGCACGACCGTGAGCTGTCTGTTCACGGCGGTGCTCGGCACCCTCACGTTCGGCGAGGCGCTGCCGCACGATCCGGTCCGGCTCACCCTGCGGCTGGCCGGCACCGTCCTCGCGGTGGCCGTCCTGCTCGCCATGCCCCAGCAGGACGCGGTGCCGCACACCCCTCTCGGCGCCAAGGAGCTGACACCCCCATGAACCCCGACGACCCGCTGCTGAGGATCCTCGCCTGCCCCCTCGACAAGGGGCCCCTGCACCTGCTTCCGCCCGACGAGGAGCGGCGGGTGGAGGAGTCGCTCTACAACCCGCGTCTGCGCCGCCGCTATCCGGTCGTGGACGGCATCCCCCAGCTGCTGCCGTCCTCCGGGCAGCAGGTGACGGAGGACGAACACCGGGAACTGCTGCGGCGGATGACCCCGTGAGCGGATCCGCGGCCGGCCGCACGGACCGGACCCTCGCCGCGCGCGTCGCCCCCTTCGTGCCCACCCGGCTCGTCGCGGCGGCGGCCCGGTTCGTCTACCCGCGCTTCGAACCCGAGCTGGCCCGGCTCGCCGACCTCTGCCCGCCGGACTGCGGCACGGCGGTGGACGTGGGCGGCTGGTACGGCCCCTGGACGCACCGTCTCGCCGGCCGGGCACGCCGCGTGGTGACCGTGGAACCCGTACCGCACCTGGCCAGGCTCCTCGCGTCGGGCGCCCCGGGCAACGTCAGCGTGGTCGGGGCCGCCGCCTCCGACCACCGGGGCACCGCCCGGCTGTGGCTGCCCGCCGACGACGCCGGTGACCGCGGGGTGTCCTCGCTGGTCCGCCGGGACATCCACGCGCGCGCCCTGGAGGTGCCCTGCCTCACCCTCGACAGCCTGGACCTGTGGGACGTCGGCTTCATCAAGATCGACGTGGACGGCAACGAGCCGGCCGTACTGCGCGGCGCCCGGAACCTGCTGACCCGCGACCGCCCCGCCCTCTTCGTCGAACTGGAGTCCCGGATCCAGCCGGTCGCCCCGGTCGTCGAGCAGCTGGCCGGGCTCGGGTACGCGGGCTGGGTGCTGCCCGGCAGGAACTGGCTGCCGCTCGCCTCCTTCCCGCTGGAGGAGCACCAGGCGCGGACGGCGTACGTCGTCGGGCAGGGGCTGCTGCGCCGGGTGCTGCCGCCGCGCGGTCCCCGGTACGTGAACTCGGTGCTGTTCCTGCCGGACGGCCGGCGTCCGGGCGAGGGGCCGGTGCGCGACGATGGACCGCATGCCGGCCAGACGCCCCACCACCCCGTTCACCCCGCTCGACTTCCAGCTGGTCCTGCTGCGCCGCATGGCCGACCACCAGCCTGACCTGGTCGAGGACGCCCGCCACGCCCTGGGCGTGTCCATCGCCGACATGCGCGAGGCCAACCGCCGCTGGCAGGCGATGCTGCACGCGCCGCGGCAGCGGTCCGCGGCCTCCCGCTACCGGTCGGTCCTCGGCGCCCCGCAGTCCTCGGCGGAACGCCGGATCGGCGATCTGACCTGCGAGGCCCTCCAGTGGCCTGTCCCGCTGTGGCCGACGCTGCGCTTCGAGGTCCTTCTCACCGCGAACGGCGTCGCGTGGAACGAGTGGCTGGTGCGGGCCCCCGGCACCGACGGACCCGCCCTCGGGACCCTGGACGACCTGGCGCCCTGGTCCTGCACGGTCGACGAGGTGGCGCGCGCCTTCGCCCCCGTCCGGCCCCTGGAGGGCACGGCCCCGACCCGCTGGGGGCTGGCGTTCACGGCCCCCGACGCGTCGGGCGTACGCCAACAGTGCGCGGCGGAGTTCACCTGGGGGCTGCTGCAACGGGTGGCCGTGAAGGGCCCCGCGCCCGAACCGGCGCCGCCCGGTCACTGAGCGGCGGCGGCCTCGATGATCGCGTCCACGACGACGGGCAGCGACCGCGGGTGCAGGAAGAGGAACAGGTTGGGCTCGACGAGCTCCAGCTCCATCACCAGGGGCTGTCCGTCGTCACCGTCGACGAGGTCCACGCGCGCGTAGAGCACGGTGTCCGCGCCGCCCGGGACGGCGGCCAGCGCCCGCTCGGCGACGGCCCGTTCGGCAGCCGTGGGCTGCCAGACCTCCAGGCGGGGGTGCGGCGTCTTGGCGCCGTCGTAGGGGGTGCCCCGCTCCAGGACCGCTCCCTTGCGGCTGGCGTGCAGCAGCCGTCCGGCGAAGAACTGCAGGGCCCGCTCGCCCCGGACGTCGATGTTCGCCAGATACGGCTGGACCATCGCGGTCAGCCCCTCGGCGTGCATCCGCGCGAGCTGGCCCACCGCCGTCCCACGCTCCTTCGGCGTGTACCGGGCGGCGTAGCGGGCGCCCGCCCCCGCCGTGGGCTTCACGACGAACTCGTGCCCGTCGGGCAGTTCGACGGGGTCCCCCGGCGCGAGGTAGCGGGTCGGGACGACCGGGACGCCCGCCTCCGCGAGGTCCCCCAGGTACCGCTTGTCCGTGTTCCAGCGCACGACCCGCGCCGGGTTCCGGAGCCGTGTCAGGCCCGCGCACCGCTCGGCCCACTCCACGAACTCGGCCGACCGCCAGCTGTAGTCCCAGGTCGACCGGATCAGCGCCAGGTCGAACGCGGCCCAGTCGGTGTCCGGGTCGTCCCAGTGCACGACGGCGGCCTCGGCACCGGCGTCCTCCAGCGCGTCCCGCAGCACCGCCAGGTCCCGGTCGACGGTGGGCTCCTCGCCCGGGTTGTACGTGACGAGCGCGATACGGGCCACGACGACTCCCCTCCTCGTACGACAGCCGGTGTACGGCCGCGGACGTGCCCGCCGGCACGTCACCTCGGGACGATCCCGCCGCAGGCTAACAACCACCCGCGCCCTCGGGCCAAGCCGATACCGGCCGGCACCTCGGCGCACGCGGGGCCGGTGTCCGTCCACGGAGCGGTGCGGGGGCCGCGCGCCGGTCAGTCCTGGGGGCCGTAGCCCAGCGAGGTGCGGATGGCGCGGCCGACCGGATCGACCGGGCCCCGGCCACCGGGCCGGGTCACCCACGAGCGGAAGACGCTCGCCAGGTGCAGACCGAACTCCTCGGCCCGGGCCTCGTCCGCCTGCCGTGATCCGTCACGGGCGGCGACGGTGAGGGCGAACTCGCGCCGCGGCGGCGCGCCCGCCCCGGTCCAGTCGGGACGGCCCGAGAGAGCGGCGCGCGCGACGGCGGAGGCACCGTCCACGTGGTGGTCGCGGTGCCCTTCCTTCATGTGCCACAGCTCGTGGCCGAGGATGACGAGCTGCTGCACCGTCTCGGCGCGCTCCTCGACGACGACCAGGTCGAAGTCGCCGAACTCCATCCACAGGCCGGTCACTTCGATCTCGTCGGGGAACCGTTCGAAACGGAGCTGGACGGGGCGGCCGGCCCGGCGCCGGCTCATCTCCTCGCACAGCGCCCGCGCCAGCTCCCGTACGTCGACGGGGGCGTCGATCCTGCGCCGGAGCACCCGGCCGAGTTCCACCGCGAGCGCCCGCGTCTCGGAGCGGGCGCCCCGCGGGCGCAGCGCGGTCAGCAGCCGTCCGACAGCGCCCGCCGGACGCGGCCTGATCCGCGGCCCCTGCCGCGTCATCGGGCCGCCCCCTCGCCGCCCGGCGGGCCGGGCACGCGGGTCGCGCGCGGGACGGCGTCCCGCCCGAACGGCGCGCGGGCCCGGTCCCCGGTCCGGCCGCCCACCGCTCCGCCCGCCCGGACGTCGCGCACCGGCCCGGCCGCCCGTACCGTCCCCGGCCGGTCCGCGGGCGGAGCCGTCCGGGGCGAGGGGGCGTACGGGACGAGGGCGTCGCCCCGGTCCTGGCCCTGCCCGGCGGTCGGCGCGTCGAGGCGTTCGCGGGTCTCGGGACGGGGTGGCGGGGACTGACTCACCAAAGGGCTCCCGGCAGTTGACTCATCAAGTTGTCACGCCCGGCCGACACTACGGGGCCCGGTCCCTCGGCGCCACGGTTCCCGGACGATCGCGCCGGCCTCCCGGGCGATCGTCACGGCGTCCGCACCCGCCCTCCACGTCCCCGACGCGGACAGGCGGCCGGCCACCCGCCGCAGGAGCGTCATCGTGTAGGAAGAGGCTGTCCGTCCCGGTGAAGTCTCACGGCAAGGAGTCCTCGTGTTCTCCCTCTTCCCGGCCCTGGTGAGCGGCTCGGTCGCGGACCGGTCCGCGCTGCGCTTCGGTCATCGGTCCCTGACGTACGCGCAACTCGCCGCCTCGGCAGGGGCGCTGGCCGCGCGGCTCGACGGCGTCGGGCGGGTCGCCGTGTGGGCGACCCCGACCCTGGAGACGGCCGTGGGCGTCGTCGCCGCGCTGCTCGCCGGGGTGCCGGCGGTGCCGCTCAACCCGAAGTCGGGCGTCGCGGAACTCGGGCACATCCTCGGGGACAGCGCGCCGTCCCTGGTGCTCGCCGCCCCGGGCGAGACGCTGCCCGCCCCGCTCGCGGCACTGCGCAGGATCGACGTCGAGGTCCCCGGCACCGGAGGCGCCGGCCCGGCAGCGGAGCACGGCTCCTCGGCCCCGGCCGGCACCGGCGGCACCGACGCCTTCGCGTCCGCCGGTTCGGTCACCGACCCCACGGCTGCCGCCCTCGTCGTCTACACCTCCGGGACGACCGGCCCGCCCAAGGGTGCCGTCATCCCGCGCCGGGCGGTCGCCGCGACACTGGACGCGCTCGCCGACGCCTGGCAGTGGACCGGCGACGACGTGCTCGTGCACGGACTGCCCCTGTTCCATGTGCACGGGCTGATCCTCGGCGTCCTCGGCCCGCTGCGGCGCGGCGGGTCCGTACGGCACCTCGGGAGGTTCAGCACCGAGGGCGTGGCGCGGGAACTGAACGCCGGGGCGACCATGCTGTTCGGCGTGCCGACGATGTACCACCGGCTCGCCGGGGACCTCGACGGGAATCCGGAGCTGGCGGCGGCGCTGGGCCGGGCCCGGCTGCTCGTGTCGGGGTCCGCGGCGCTGCCGCTCCACGACCACGAACGGATCGCGGCCGCGACGGGACGCCGGGTCGTCGAGCGGTACGGGATGACGGAGACGCTGATGAACACCAGCGTGCGGGCGGACACGGAAGGGCGGCCCGGCACGGTGGGCGTTCCGCTGCCCGGCGTCGGGCTGCGGCTCGTCGAGGAGGACGGGACGACGATCGCCGGTTACGAGGCCGACGGCACCCCGACGGGCGCGTACGACGGAACGAGCGTGGGCGAGATCCAGGTGCGCGGGCCGAACCTGTTCAGCGAGTACCTGCACCGGCCGGACGCGACGGCCGCCGCGTACACCGCGGACGGCTGGTTCCGTACGGGCGACATGGCGGTCCTCGACCCCGACGGCGCCGTGCGGATCGTCGGCCGCAAGGCCACCGACCTGATCAAGAGCGGCGGCTACAAGATCGGCGCGGGGGAGATCGAGAACGCGCTTCTCGACCACCCGGGCGTGCGTGAGGCGGCTGTCGCCGCGGAGCCCGACGCCGACCTCGGGGAGCGGGTCGCCGCCTGGGTCGTGCCGGCCGACCCTGGGCGTCCGCCGTCCTCCGAGGAGCTGGCCGATCACGTGGCCCGCAGCCTCGCGCCGCACAAGCGGCCGCGCACGGTGCGGTTCCTGGACGAGCTGCCCCGCAACGACATGGGCAAGATCCTGAAGCGGGAGCTGCCCCGTGACTGACCGCTTCTCGGCCCGCGAGGCCATCGCCCAGGTCACCGACAGCTTCGCCGAACTCCCGCCCCCCGAGGGGAAGTCCGGCCCGGACGGCCCCCTGTCCTGGGAGGGGTACGACGCGGCGCGGGCCCGCGCGGCCGACCGCACGGGCGAGGAGGAGTCCGTCGTCTGCGGCACGGCGACGTTCGGGACGGCGAGCTTCGGCACGACGACCGACGGCAGGGAGCCGCTCGGCCCCGTCACCGCCGTCCTCGTCGCCTTCGAGTTCGGCTTCCTCGGCGGTTCCCTCGGCGAACGCACCGGGGCCCGTCTGGAGGCGGCCCACGAGCATGCCCGCGCCCACGGGCTGCCCGTCGTCTCGCTCGTCGCCACCGGCGGCAGCCGGATGCAGGAGGGCATGGTCGCGCTGACCCAACTCCAGCGTGTGGCACGGCAGTCGGAGCTCACCCGGGAGGCCGGCCTCCCGCAGGTCGCCGTCGTGCGCGATCCGACGACGGGCGGCGGCTGGGCCACGCTCGGCGCGGGCGCCGACATCACCCTGGCGCTGCCCGGGGCGCAGGTCGCCTTCGCCGGCTCCCGGGTCCGGCCGGCCGACGCGGACCCGGCCGCGTACACGGCGCAGGCGCAGCTCGCGTCCGGGTCCCTCGACGCGCTGGTCCCCCGGGAGCTGTTGCGGGAGACGCTCGCCCTCTGGCTGGACCTGCTCGTCAGGCCGTCCGCCGAACCGGCCCCCGTACCGGGCGCGTTGGGCGCAACCGAGCTGCCCGCCACCGGCTGGGACGCGGTGGAACGCGCCCGCGCCGGCGGACGCCCGCGCGCCGACGCCTATCTGGACGCGTACTTCACCCGCCGGACGACGATCGGCGGCGACCGCTGCGGCGGGACCGACGCCGGCATGGTGTGCGGCTTCGGCCGCACGCGCGACGGGCGGACGGTCGCTTTCGCCGCCCAGGGCGGGACGGCGACCCGTCCCGCGGGGTACCGCACCGCCGCCCGGCTGGTCCGGCTGGCGGGCCGGCTCGGCATCCCGGTGCTGACGCTGGTGGACACTCCGGGGGCGGCGAACGACGCGGACGCCGAGCGGCAGGGTGCCGGGCCGGCGATCGCCGACCTGTTCGCCGCGGTCGCGTCCGCCCGGACCCCGGTGACCACGCTGGTGATCGGGGAGGGCGGCTCGGGGGGCGCACTGGCCCTGGCAGCGCCCGGCAACACGTGGGCCACGCCGGACAGTTACTTCTCCGTCATCGCTCCGGAGGCGGCCGCGGCGATCCTCAAGCGGCCCGCCGGCGAGGTCCGCGCGACCGCCGACCAGCTTCGCGTCCGGCCGCAGGACCTGCTGGACCTCGGCGTGATCCGGGGCATCGCGGAGCCCTTGGGAGGCTGAACGGACGGCGGCCGCCGGCTCCCCCCTCCCAAGGGGAACCGACGGCCGCCCGGGGGACCGGCGCCGCGTCCCTCCTGCGCGGAGGGACCGGGATGCCGAGGTCGCCCGTTCCGTGGGCCGGCCGTGGGGGGGGGGCCGGGGGGGGGGGGGGGCGCCCCCCCCCGGGCCCCCCCCCCCCCCCCCCCCCCCCAACAACAGGGGGGGCCGGGCCCCCCGGGCCGGCCCAG